>NZ_CP033922.1:4100000-4400000 GCF_003815715.1 Chryseobacterium sp. G0162
AGGGGCACTTGGCACAGGTAAAAAACCCTGATTTTCTTGAAGGAAGCCGGGAAGCTTTTAGCTTTTATCGCAAAATTCTTCCCCTTTTGGAGAAAGCTAACTTTTATTCGCTTTCCCAGCTCTATGCACAGATGCAGGAAATGACCAAGAATTTAGCAGAGTTAGGAGGTAACGATGAAATTGCGGAAGCAATTGATGAGTTTATGGGTGAAATAGAGGATCATGCAATAAAAAGTGGTCACCGGCATTACGCGGCGAAAAATCTCGTTGAAAGAGCTGATGCATACATAAATAAACATGATCTTCCCAGTATGCTCAAAGCCCTGGAACTTCTGCATAAGGCAAAGGAAAAATGGCGCCTCGAATACACCAATAAAGGATATATATTGTCACTACTGGAACTATCGAAGGTGTACGAAGCAATGGGTATGAGATATGCTGCAAAATATTATGCTATGATTGCGAGCTGGAATATTTGGCAAGCAAAAGATGATAGTCTGAGAAAATACCTTCCTAGAGCAATATTTTTTATTTTGCATATTGATTTTCTTCACGGGGCATGGGCTGCCTGTCTTTCAGAGTTTGAAATCTTTTTAAAAACCAAGATAGAATTTGATGAAAAAGGTATTGATTACAGTAGTAAGTATTTTCTTGATGCAATTAGTGAAATTACATTTATTGCGGCGACAGGAAAAATAATACATCCTTGCGTAAATGGTATTCTGGAAAATATTAAATCCAGATTTGATGGTTTTTGGACCGATCATATTGACCCTTTATCCGATATTGTCACCACGGAGTTAGCAGATCCCGATAAACTTAATACTGTTCTTCAATCCAAACTGTCTGATATGCCATGGAATGATATTGGTAGGACACGAAAAATCAGATTTGTAGCACTTGGCAATGAATGGAATTTTATATTTGAAAATTCAGAAATGATGACGGGTATTTCGGAGGAATTCATTGCAAATCTACAGATCCATCTTTGTGAAATTGCGCAGTCATATGCATCATACTTCAAGACAGGCGAATCTATTGTTGTACATATTTCGGAAGGGCATTTTCAACATGAATTGATAGGAGAAAATGAGTTTAAGATATGGATTCCGGATTTTGACAGTACCGACGAAGAAGATATAAATATACATTACCGTTATCTGTCAACTCTTTCCAGGGTAATTCTTGAAAGTGTCTGCAAGTTAGAAAAGGAAGAGTATCTGAAATTTTATACTGAGGAATTACTAAAGTGCAAGGAAGTTGGCAGAAAAGTCTGTGAAGCATATAGTTTTCAGCGAATCTATAAACACTCTATTATCAAGGACTCGGTAATTGTTGATGAGATTGTAAAATTGCCTGAATTTACGCCAGACGGTTTGCATATAAGATATGTTAATTGGCTTTCATTTTAACGTAAGCATACGAGAACAGTGGCTTTTATAGGTGTCGAAGAAACACTCGTCCATGTTTGGTTAATGAGCTATAGTTATATCAAATAATCTGAAGAAACTATTGCTAAATAAAGTGTATTTTTGTTAGGTTACGCCTACTAAGCTAGTAGTAATGTCCATATTTTCCCGTTAGACCAAGCGAAATATATTTATGAGTAAACCTGAATATTTTCAGAATATTACAAAATACCTTATTAATTATGTTGCTTACCTTGAGTACAATAACTCATTGGGATTGAGTGACTATACGATATTTGCTGAACATTCATTTAAAGATATTTTAAATAAGATTTTTGGCTGGAATCTTGTCAATGCAAATTTTATCAAAAAAAATCAAAGTAGCTATGATCTTCTGTGTGAAAAAAATGGCGTTTTTGTTCAGGTTACTTCCAATAAGAAGCATAAGCAGAAGTATGACAGCAGTATTCAATCTTTTAAAAAGTTGAATGTAAGAGCGAACCGATTTATTGTTCTCTTTATCCGAATGGGGCTCAATAAACAACTGCTTGAATCAGTGAAGGAAAATGGAATAACTTATGAGGCATTTGACGTCCCTAAATTATTGGATTATATATTTGAGAATTGCTCGACACCGGGGAAGTTTCAGGAGATCAATGAAATCCTGGAGGAAATGCTACAGCCAACGATGGTTGGATCTAAAAAGCACATTCCAATAAAATTACCGGAGCAGAAAATTATGCCCCTTTCCAATGGGATTTATGTAGATAGAAGCAGATTGGTAGAGGATTTATTTTCCTTTGTACAGAATGATAATGGTTTATTGATCGGTGGTCCCGGATATGGGAAGAGCTATATTCTTGAAGAGCTTCAGCGATATTGTGTTGAGCGCTCTGTTAATTGTTATCTGATCAGGATAAATGATCTTACAACCGGGACATATGAAGAAATAGGTGAAGAGCTTAAAGTCAATAGAGACTGGCTCGGTGTTCTTGGTCAATTAAAACATTCAGAGCATCGGTCGATACTTATTTTTGACGCCTATGATACGGCAAAGGATGGAACTCTGAAGGCGAATATCATGAAAGCTATTAAAAAATCGCTGTCGGACCTGGGTGATGATTGGCGGGTTTTAGTCAGTGTCAGGACTTATGATGCTACAAAGTCAATAAAACTTTTAGAAATGTTTCCTAATGGCAACATTAATCGTCAGTTTTCCTGCCGTTATTTCGACATTCCGCAGCTTTTGGATACGGATGTAGAAGCTGCGCTGGATGCTATCCCAGAATTTAAGAATATTCTAAAAAAATGTAACGAGGAGTTACGTAAGCTACTAAGGATACCCTATTTTCTCAATATTTTCTATTTGATCCTGAATGGGGATAGATTCAAAGTCAAAACATTCATCGACGTGCAGAGCGAAGAGGAGCTTCTCAATAAATTCTGGACTAACAAAATTGATGATAGTCTCGAAAAAATAATATTTCTAAAAAAGATGACAGCTCACATGGCTGAAAAGCAAAGTTTATCCTGTGATCTCAGTCTAATTGTCAATGAACAGAACACCGCAGTATTACATGAGTTAATCAGTTCCGGGATTGTGGAGGAAGTTTCGATCACCAAACAAAAAATAGCGTTCACACACAATATCCTACTTGATTTTGCCATCGCAAAATTTCTTTTGCAGGAGCAGATAAAGGAGCAGGTAAACTATGTCCAGAAAAACGAAAAGATGCCTTTTATCTTTAGGCAGGCTTTTATCTACTTTTACAGCAAGTTATACCGGGATGAAAATGCTACTTTCTGGCAGCATTATTTCAAAATTGCTGAGCAGGACAGTCCTATATTTCGTCTGTTTCATCAAACTTCCCTTATCTACGTCCTGGTAAATTTGTACAGGAAAGCGGAGGATATCGATATTATCTATTTGGAGCAAGACACACAGAAAAGAGCAAGTATTATTAAAAAGGTTTTGGAGGTCATCAGATTTATAACCAAAGGTAACTTGCGGGAAAAAGATGTAGATCTTCTTTTAAGGGTTTCATCAGATCTCCACATCAGCCACCTGTGGGAAATAGGAATTTTGATTCAGAACGGCATTGAGCAGTTTTCGGGGACTAAAAATAGTAAAATGATTGCAAAGCTTTCGGCTGCCAGCTTTCTTTGCTTTGATTTTATCCTAGAAAAGAGAAAGGAGCTGCGATATAAAAACTATGTAGATCGCAATGGAGGATGGAGAATAATTCATAACCTATGCAGGACCCTGCCTTGTAATTCAGCTAAAGTCGAAAAGTATTTTAAACGTATTCTACTGCTGTTAAAAGAAGAAGACTTTCCGATCACCTATTTCAATGAACTTGCTGAAAATATCACAACTATTTTTTTATTTAAAAGGGGATTAGCGGTCAAGATATATAAAACTCTATATTTTCATGTTGAGAACAGCGATCGGGTGACAAACTTTGGAACCAGTGCATTAGTGCTTCGGAGCAATCGGAAACAAGATTTTAGTATGATCCATTATATATTGGAGGAAAAGTTTAATGAGCTTCTGGAAATTGACTTTGATGAAGCAATGAGGCTTGGATTTTCGATTTATGAGCTTGCCGATAATGGCTATGAAGGATACCGTTATCGCTCGGCGGAACTGAAAGTTGGAAAATTAAAATCCAAAATAAGGTCGGATTATTCCAGATATGACTTCGATGAGGATAAGGGCCCATCTTCTTACGCAGACAGAATTCTTCAATTTGTGTTTGAAAATTTCAATGAAAAGAAAAATTTTAATACCGGTGTTGGACATATTGAGAGTGTTATACCTGAAATCGTTTCGGCTATGCTATGGCGGCGATTAATCAAAAATATGGTAAAATACCCGGAGGCTATAGAAGGGATTGCTTATCAGGTTCTTATTGAAAGGCAGTTCTATATTTTTGACGAAACTTTATTTGAGTGCGGTGAGCTGCTCAATAAAGTATGGCCATATTTTTCGAAAGCAAAAAAGCAAAACGTTGAAAATGTAATTATTGCGCTGTTGAAAGCCACTGAATTCGACCTTTACCCGGGAATGGCAGAGAGCAGGGTGAACCAGTTGCTGAATTGTATTCCATTTGGAAACGTTATTAGTGATGCAGCAAAGGAAATTCTGGATAACCAAGAAAAAATTCCAAATCAGCCTTTAATACAGCACGGTAATCTGCTTGCTGATGTATCTTTTGCGACCAGGGAGGAGAAAATAATTAGACTTGGATTTTCACTTGATAGTATGAAGGATATGCTTAATTTCGAAAAAATTGAAGAGCTGGAAGCATTTAATAACCGTTTTGCTGATAAGCATGTGAAGCCTGTAAGGTCAGACTATCAAAATATTATGTCTTATCTTGAGTCTTTATTTCTGGTATGCCAGCAGTGGCCAGAAATGCAGAAAATTAGCTTTGAGCTGGAAATAGCAAGATTTCTTTCCATTTTTTCGGAGCAGGGTAAATTGCTGAATGCCAAGAAACAAGGGTTAGCAAAGAGAATTGCTATGCATTATATTAATGATCCTTGCTATCAGAAGGAAGCATATGAGGAAGGGGATCTGAAAGATAAGTGGGGAGTTTATGGCCCAACGGCAAGAAATATTTCAGTAAGGATACTGTTAAAATTGCTGCATGCATTCGGTGACAAGGAGATCCAGGGAATGGTAGCAGATTTAATGGCAGACAATGAAAAGATTACTAGATATTTTGCACTTGCTGGGTTACCTTACTTTTGGAGACATGATAAAGGGCTTTTCTGGAAAATTGTTGAAGAACGATCTAGGATAGAAGGTGATGGTATGAGTTTAAACAAATTGATGCTTGCGGTTTGCCATAATGACATTATGGATGCAGATCCTCTAAAAGTTGAAGATTTTGTGGCTTCAGTTTTACAAAAAATGAGCGATTCATTGATCGATCCTGCTCAGGAATATTGGCGTGTTTTGGTTGTCATCATGCTAAAAATGGTTGTATTCCAAAAGAGCGTACGTATGGGTGAAATCATTAGAGAAAACCTAGGAGTGAAACCCTTTGTCAATGGATTGATCTTTGAGATAATGAAAACAATTGATCCGCACTCAGAAAAGAACAATTATATTGAAGAACCTGCGAAATATGAGGATCTGTTGGGTTTGGTTATGAGTATTGCCGAATACCAGTTTGAAATGATCCAAGATCCAGCAGTTTCCAATGGAAAGAAATCTGATGCGTACGAAGTAGTCTACCACTTAATTATGCATCTTTATTTCACCGTTGATAGAGGCAAAGGTGAAAATAAGAATAATTCTATTGGCAGAATTGAAAAGCTGGCTTTCTACCATAAAATAAAACCGGTGATAACCTATATTGTAGAGCAATTGGTTCTCGAGCAAAGTGGCAATGCAACTGCTCGTGCGGGCTTTTATCTGATGCAAATGATAAACAGCCTTTTTGAACTGGATCCTCAGAACATGCTGTCTTTTACAGAGTCAATCGTCTGTTCGTCTTCCATATCTGGATTTACAAATGATTATTCAATGCTCAAGGAAATCATAAAAATGACGGAAGCTATTTTAACAGATTATCGTGAATTGCTTGATCAAAAGGAGAATTTCAACAATCTGATTTCAATATTGGACTATTTTTCAAATTCAGGCTGGCAGGAAGCTATGGAGATGACTTGGAGGATAAAAGAGGCATTTTAATCATGTTTTTTAGTATTGTTTATGGAGACCATATACATATATCGTAAGGTTTGCTATGTCAATTTAACTATAGTGGTAGAAAGCCAAGAGTTTTGAAATACCCGAACCTTTAGCAATGGTCCGATAAAAATATTGATACATTGTACAGTCATACTATAAAAAGAAAGAACTCGCACATTTTGTTAGGAATTTAGTACCTAATTTAAAATTTCTATATTAAACCCAAAAAAGATTTATTATTGTGGAAATGGACTGGATGGATACCGAGTATATAGAAACGGTGCTAAAAGATAAAAAAGGGCTTGAATTTCAGAAATACGTGGAAAATTTCCTTCGGAAAAAGTATGTCGGCGAGTTTCAGCAGGTGGATTCAAAAGGCAGGCTGGGGGACGGTGGGAAGGATGGGTATATACGGAGTACCAGGGAATATTTTGCAATATCCTCGCAAGAGGATGACCTGCCGCGGAAAATAAGACGGGATTTTATTAGCTGCGTTAATAAGAACCTCCTTGTGAATAAATTCATTTTTGTAAGCTATCAAAAAATAGGTCCCAGGGAGTGCGATGTTCTTGACCAGTTGCAGTTGAATCACCCGGATATAAAGTTTGAAACGATGAACGCCAGGTATATTGCGAAGGAAATGGTTCACTTTTCAAAAAGGGACGTATTGGCGGTTCTTGGAAAGCCCTTGCCTTTTTTAGATCCGAACATAATCTATTTTCACGAAGAACGGGAAAAAAGAGTTTCTTTTACCCTTTGGGAGTCGGCAAAAGATTCCGTTCCTGTATATATTGCTGTGGCAGTTGTATGTGGATTATTCTGTGGAATCTCCCTCCATTACATGACTGAAAGTGCCATGCTGTTAGCTTTTGTAGGTTCATTAGCACTGTTGTTTGTTTACTATAAATTAGGTAAGAAGAGCCTAAAAAATTTTAAATATGCCCACAAAATAGTTTTCCTGATACTAACAGACAGACTTCGAAGAGGAGGGGAGACTATTCTTAACGAAAACTTCCATTTGACAGTAAGCTGGGATCAGGGGTGGAATTTTTCGATCCGGCATAGATCTGCAGACTGTATCAAAAAGGGCTGTTCGGGGAAAGTTTATCTGTATAATACGGAAGTGAACACCTTTATTGGAAGATGTGAAAAGGACGACATCAACCATACGTATAATGTGGATAGGAATTTTTACGCTGATCTGAATTAATGTGCATTCTAACTGCTTTTTAAAGAACTTAGATTCTTGATTTTATTTATTCGTATATTTGGAAATAGCATAACCTTAGGTGTAAGTTCACTTAGACAATAATTTCAAAATCGATTACATGTATAGTTTAAAAGTATTGGATCATAAAGACCTGAATGATAGGGAATGGGTTCTCTGTAAAGGGAATTTAAATGATTATTTGAATAGTTTAAAACCTGAATTTTACAATTTTTCTATTCAAAGGAAAATCATTGAGAATCAATATTTGGATACATTGGTTTCCACGGTCAAAGATGGCGATCCATTACCGATGATAACATTAACCCATAATTCTCCAAGATTAAATATTCAAATCGGAGGGGACATATTGTTAGATATGCACCATGTTGAAATTTTAGATGGTTTACAGCGTACTTTTAGGCTTTGGGCCCATAATCAGCTTGTTAAAGAGTTTTACCATTCTGGAATTGATGACCCTGGTACATTTGCAAAAGTGATCAAAGAGAAATATCCGATTTTCTTTGATACAGGAATTGTGACCTACGGTAAGATCAAGAATTTATTTGAGAATAATGAATTTGAAACGATCAGAAATGCATATAGCAACTTCGAAGTTTATTTTATTGTCTGGTTGAATTTAAGTCCGAAGAGAGTAATTCATAAAATGCTTGTTTTGAATGCAGGACAAAAGAGCGTAACTATTACACATCAATTCGAACTGTTATTTTTATATCTGTGGGAAGATCTTCAAAAAGAATTGAAGGGTGAAATTCGGCTTTTCAGGGAAAAAGATAAAGAGGCATTTGCTATTAAAAGAGGTAAGAGAGAGGTTGGTGACTATTTATTTAGTTCAATTATCGTTGGTTTAAGATCTTTCATTGAAAAAAAACCTGTAAGGGTAAGTGTTGACGATCTAGATGTGACGGAACTTTTAAATGAGTCGAGTGAGTTTCCACTAAACGAAAATATTTTTAATCCTGATTTTATAGCAATTTACCTCAGATATCTTAAAGATCTGGATGCTGCAGTAGTTGAAAAGTATGGTGAAGAGGGTAGCAAATGGTTCGTAAAAGATACTACGCTGTCGGGATTGTTGGCCGGTATCGGGAGTTTTGCTGAAATCCATGACGAATTTTCAACAAATATGCTTATTGACTCTTATGTAGAAAATATCAAAAGACTAATTGATAAGGTGTATACATTTGGATTGAATCTTGAACAATTTACCGCTGAGTATAATATGTTATCCAGTCGATCTGTTAATATTGGATATTTTATCAGAAATGTGATAAAGGACTATACTGTGAAGCTTTTATCAGGTAATAATCCAACGTGGAGCGAGGTATTTAGTTCAAATTATAAAAAAGCCTAATGTATGACTGGTAGAGAGATACTTTTAAGATTTTATAAGTTAGTACACGACCATTATACATTGGCAATTCCTGATTTTGACGACCAGTTATTAGTTGATTCCAATGATGTCATTGTCGATAATATGAGGGCAACTCCAACAATAGTGGCAAAGCCGAAAATCCATGATTTTCTGAATGTTTTTAAGGAAAGTAAAATTGGTGCAGATTATTTAGACGATGAGTTTGATGTCCTGGAAGATGTTAAGATAATAGATTTTTCCTTAGCAGAATTTCAAAAAAGAAATCGTGCATTTAGCTATTCGGATACCGAGTTTGGTTACCTGTCGTTGGTAAAGTTGTCCAAGATTTCTCCGTTATCAAGTATTTCTTCAACTTCCACGGAATACCGAACATTAATAGACTTCATTTCTACAGCAATCGAAAAAGGTGAAGATATTAAAGTAACGTCCTTATTGGACCTGATTGAAAATTCTGATGTAAATAGCGGATTATTAGTTCATAAAATCGTTCCTACTAATAGTGACTTAAGTACCTATTCGTATTTATATTACAAAGAACTGTTACAAGGCGGAGAAATTGAATTGGATTCTGATTTAATGTATTCAGGTATTCATGGTGCTACAGCTACTTTGAGACCTACTACAAGATATGAGCAATATTTTGAGTTATATGATATTATCAATGAACTCAATTTAGCAAAGGATATAATAACAAGATTTCTTAAACTTTATCATATAATAGAGTACTTAGTTTATAGAAGGGAGTTGGTCGAACTTGAGCAAAAGGCACGTACCAATCGCACTTTCATCAGAGAAATCCACAGCTTTACAGGCAAATCTCAGTCAGATAGCGAGTTAAATGTTCTCAAAAAAAATTTTAAGAAAATATTTGACGCTGAAATCGCTGCCAATGGATTTGATATTAATCCGCTTACAGTGCAAGCAGCTAGTTTCTTAAGAACTTACTGGGGGATCAATGTTGACGCTACCAACCGGTTGAATTGTACCGATGCCACGAATGTTGTTAATCTGATCTATAGAATAAGAAATAGTATTGTTCACAACAAAGAAAGCGAATTTCATATTACTACGTCAAATCCAGATGAATATGGTGAAGTTATTGCTTTATTAAAAAAAATCATAGAGATTCTTGAGCGGCAAGTTTTGAACAAAATATCAAGTGATGATGTCATGATAAGTTATCAAAATGATCACATTGAACTTTATTAAAATTTACTGCAAAATTTTAAGAGAATTCATAGTTTGGCAGACTATAACAAGAAAAATATAGCAGATAGCGTAATCCGGGGCCAATAGCATTGGCTTCGGATTTTTGTATCATAAGAATAAAGTTTAAAAGATACCCCTTATAGAATCTTTACAGATTATAAGGGGTATGACAATATTGCTATGCATAAACGTTGGAAATCTTTTTTAAGGTTCGGATCTCTACACAGATTCGAACTATTCCTTTTCAAATAGTGTAGAATCACTGTTTTAATCATTCTCAATTTATTACCACGATTCTGCCAAATAATTATAAATTATATTTCAATTGCTATTACCAATAAACAAAGGAGTTGAATAGAACCAATAAAAAGGACTCTAACATTCTCCTGCGGAACATTGAAGTCAATTTAGCATTGTTGAAACAGCTCCACTGTATTAAGATAGCCGGATGATAGGAGAGAGAGTATATTCTATGTAACTCAAATTTTGCAGCTTCCTAAAATATTTTGTGAAAAAGAAGCTAGTGTTTTAATTTAATGAATTTTTACTATTCAAATCCAATTTAATTTTTTCCGAGGCCACTTTTGTTAGTTCATCTACAATCCTCAGATAAACCTCTGTGGTTTTAACATCCTTATGCCCTAATAATTTTGAGACCGTGTAGATATGCGTACCCGATGTCAGCTGTAAAGTAGCGAATGTGTGACGAAAACCATGGAATGTAAAATGTTTTTTTATTCCAGCATTTTTAAGCCATTCAGGGAGGAATTTGATTACGTCAGAATAGGTTAGACCCTCGAAAATTTTTGCATCATATTCACCATGAGGATTCAGTAGTGAAAGGGTATCATCTGAAATAGGGTAGTATTCTGCCTTTCCCGTTTTATTCTGCTTATATAGTATATAATAATTTCCGGATGTTCCCTGTATATCGCCCCACTTTAGATTTTCAATATCGCAGAAGCGAAGCCCGGTTAGTGCAGAAAACAGGCCTGCTTTCTTAACAAGAGGGGAGCTGCATTCGGAATTGGCCATTTTTTGTAATTCATCCCTAAAAAGGTAAGGTCTATGGGTATCATTTATTTTGATATTATAAATGGCATTTCCGAGATCTGCCGAAATGTATCTGTTTCTATAGGCTTTTTTAAGAACGGATTTAAACCTTGAAAAATAAGTGGAAGCCGTATTCTTTTGAATTTTTCTTTTTGAGCGTCCAAGCGCAGGAGAAGATAGTAGATAATTCTTATACGCCTCACAGAGTGTTTCATTAAGATGTTTAAATAGAAATACTTTGCCCACAAATTTTTTAAAATAGGTAACTGCCATACTCCAGTGCATGGATCCTGGTCTTTTATCTGCTTCTTTTTGAAAAAACTCTACAAAATCAGCATTCAATTTTGTTTTAATCAGAAATCCATAGTCAGCATTATCAAGGTCAATTTGCCGCTGAGCACGTATATGCTGAGCCAATGAAGCGGTTTTTTTATTATGAAGTTTTTCAAATTCGGATTTCGGCCGATTGTAAATGTATAGTTTGAGATAAAATTTTCTAAGCAGCTTGCCGGTTGTTTCACTTTGGATAGGGGGATAAATGTCTAAATACAAGCTTTTTCTTCCTTTACCTATCGGCTTATGGCGCAAGGTTACTTTTGCCATGATCTTGGTATTAGGGATTAGGGTAGATTTGGGGTTAGTCAAACTGACCCATAGCAAACGCTATTGAAGTCCTCTAAAATATCAGGAAGTCAATTTTACTCTATTTTGGAGGCTATTGATTCTAATAAATTAGTGCCAGATCTAATACATTAATTCTTGTTTTTCTCACAGATAGGTTGATGGCTTTTAGGCGGCCTGTAGTAATTAAGAAATACACCATTTTTGTACTGCATTTTAATATTGCAGAAGTTTCTTTGACCGTAAGGTATATCGGCGGACTTATAGATTGGTACTTTAGTTCTTCAATATTTCGAACCGCATACCTTGTGTAATCTATTTTTTTATTTCTTTGTTCGAGTTTATAGGCTTTTCTATTGCAAGTGTGACTACAGTATCTGGTAACTATAGTTTTAGCAATGAATTTTGTACCGCAATATTGGCAGACTCTTTCAATTCTGATATTTGAGCTCATAATCAGATTTTTTAAGTCCAAAAAAATACTAATTCAGGCCATAGGCTTCAATAATGGCATTAGGGATGTCATTATACTCCTTTATTCAGGGCAACTCAATTAAATGGATACAAAATTCAGCCCAAAGATTAGGTTAATCTTTGAAAAATAATTCTAAAATTTAGTTTTTTAAGGGGGTATTCAAATTAAATAGGTTTTTCGGTTGATTACAATTTTTAAAAATAGTCAAGCGATGGAGTTTATAAAAACAATAATTTCTCCAATTTAAGGGTATATAGAATCCATTAGCCCTCTTTAAAGATCATTTAATAACCATTAGACTATTTTAGACCAAGGAATTCTATAACCATTCTATTTTCTTTTGCTCGAATTTTTGTGATTTTATGCCAAAGGGACAAGAAAAGGGACAAAAATTCTAACCTTAAAAATTGCGAAATCACATAAGTTGCACAAAATCAAGGTGTTATTGAAATGTTGGTAAAAAGAGCAATTGGCTGTATATCAGTTGGTTATGTATTCTACTTCCCGATACAAAACTTAGAGAAAATATTCCCTAACACTTCATCATTGGTAACTTCACCTGAAATCTCACCTAGGTGCTCCAATGCATTTCTCAGCTCATAAGCCAATAATTCCGTAGAAATCTTAAAAGAAATAGCTTCTTTTACTTTGTTTACAGCATCCAAAGATTTTTGTAAAGCTTCGAAGTGACGTTGGTTAGTAATAACCACATTATTCTCTTGTGATTTTAATTGTTCTACGTAAGAAGATAATTCATTTTTAAGATCCTGGATATTTTGATTCTCAACAGCCGATATCTTAATGAAATCAAGTTCATGAGAAATAGCATTTCTGAAGACATCTTCTACGGTTTCATATTTGGTAGGAATAACTTCGTCAATTTTTGTGGCACAGATGATTAATTTCAGATCCTCTCTTAATAATGACTGGATCATTTCAATATCTTCTGAGAAATCTTCAGTAGCAGCATCAGCCAGATACACTAAAATATTGGCATTTTCTACCTTTTCCTTCGCTTTTTTTACTCCAATGGCTTCAATTTCATCTACAGTTTCACGCAGTCCGGCAGTATCAATCAAACGGAAAGCATGACCTTTAATGTGAAGAACCTCTTCAATAGTGTCTCTTGTGGTTCCGGCAATATTACTTACAATAGCTCTCTCTTCTTTCAGTAAAGCATTGAGTAAGGTAGATTTCCCTGCATTAGGCTTCCCGATAATCGCAACAGCAGTACCGTTTTTAATAGCGTTTCCATACTGGAAGCTCTCAATAAGAGAATTTAATTTAAGGTCAATTTTATCTAATAGTCCGCTTAAAGCAGTTCTGTCAGCAAATTCCACATCTTCTTCTGCAAAATCAAGTTCCAATTCTATAAGGGAAACAAAATTCAGAAGGTCAGTTCTTAATAATGATATTTCGTTAGTAATTCCACCTTTTAATTGGTTGATGGCTACTTTTCTGGATGCTTCATTCTCAGAGGCAATCACATCAGCAATCGCTTCTGCCTGAGAAAGGTCAATTCTTCCATTGATAAAAGCGCGAAGTGTAAATTCTCCCGCTTTAGCCATTCTCGCCCCATTTTTAATAAGAGTTTCAAGAATACGTTTTCCGATGTGTGGTGAACCGTGAAAAGCAATTTCTACAGAGTTTTCTGTAGTGAAACTTTTCGGTGCCAGGAAAATGGAAAGCATAATTTCATCAATCGCTTCCTCGCCATCCATAAAATACCCATAGTGGATCGTATGAGATTTCTGTTTCTCCAGCTTTTTTGCAGGAAAACTCTTCTGAACTATAGGTAAAACATCATTTCCGGAAACTCTGATAATGCCTAAAGCACCTATTCCATTAGCGGTAGCCAGTGCACAAATAGTATCGTTATTCATGCTGCAAATTTACGCTTTTTAATGCAAATTTTACAGAGGTTACAATTTGGATTGTCTATACTTCTTATCATGAAGAAGTTTCCGGAATTATTTAGATGCTGAAATTATCTCTTAAACAGAAAAACAGGTTAAATTATATTAATATTTTCATAATATCGGATAAAAAGAAGCCCTCTTTTTGTGCAAATGAGCATATTCCAATAGATAAATTTTATTATATGAGTAATAAGACATTGAAGGACGAAAACGTGGAATTATTTATGGATTATACCGGATTTCAGAAGGATTTATGGACTGAATGAGTAAATTTTTTATAAATCGTAGAATGTTGATACATATTGCTTTATGCTTTTATTGATTTGCTCTTTTTGGGATGAAAGATCAATATAAACATATAATAATATTGAATTTTTAAATAATATGAAAAAAAATATGAAATATATGTAGTTTTGATTTATATAGAATATTGTTTATCAATAAGTTGTTTTTGTTTAAAATTCTAACACTGTAAAAAAAATATTTTTGTTGAAAATGAATTTTGGAGTAGCGTTGCATTGTTATTTAAAATAGTAATGAAGTTTGGTATATTAATTGTTGGGTAGGGATTCGAAGATGTGAAAAAAGCACATATTTATAATTAAAATATGAATAATCCGTTAATTTAGCATAAAAATATATGAATAACTTATTTTTTTTCGATTTTAATAAAAAAATGATTTTTTTATTAATGATTGCCTTCTATGGGGTTGTAAGTGCCCAGACCTGTACGCCTTATACAGGGCAGGCAATGGTAAGCGGAAATACGTATTGTATTGATGGTAACTATACTACAGTGAGTGGTGTTACGATTCCGAATGGAGCAACGCTTATTGTAAAATCCGGACAGTTTCAGGTTTCCGGTATTCAGGTAATGGGCGATCTGGAAATTGGAGATGGAGCAAGCGTTAAGTCTAACGGTTCTATTCAGATTGGAACATTTGGTTCTCAACAGAATTCAAAAGTTAAGCTAGGGACAAAATCTTTTCTTTCTCTTACAGGGTCGGTTACTCAAGGAGATCCAACTTTTGGTGGACTTTATCCTGGAACTACCGCAGTTATTGAAATGGGAACCAGCAGTGTAGTGGAGATATGTGGAACATTTACCCAACAGTCAACAACTTATCCATCTGTTGAATATGTTGGGATTCCTACCGGTAAAGCCTATTGTATTGCGAAAGCTGATGTAAGTGGTGGTGGCGGAGCTTCTATCATCAGTGATGATAGCCAGATTGTGGCTATTGCTATGGGAAGTGTGACAGGCCTTGGTATGGGAAATGCAAGTTTCTGTGGTCCTAATGCTACATCCGCTACATGTCCATCACTTTGGCCGGCAGGATTATCTAATGATAAAACTAGTTGTGGTAATGCGCCTACAATTATTGATGATATGGATGCCTTTTGTACAAAAGCAGGTACTACGGGAACTCCTGATGGATTTACCAAGTTTGGAATTACAATACAACAGAAAAACAATGCATGGCCAGAAAATGTTCCCAACGGATTTGTTGCGATGGAAGCAAAAGATAAAGGTTTCGTGATTACCAGAGTTCAGCATGTAAGCCAGACTCCACAGCCGGGAGATGCGATTGCCGACCCGAAAGAAGGAATGCTTTTGTATGATCTTCAGGATAAATGCGTGAAATTGTACAACGGAACAGCATGGAAGTGTGTAGAACGAAGCTGTAATAATTAATCTAAAAATTAGGAAAAGAATGAAAAGCATAAAAAATATAAGCATAGCAATTGCCTTTTTTATTTTTAATACCTCTATTGCTCAGGTAGCAATTGGGAAACAAGTGGTAGATGGAAACAGTACAGTGTTGGATTTCAATAATGTATCCGGAAATACAAATGGATTGATTCTTCCTGCAACCTCTGGACTACCAACAGGGTCTTTAGTGAACGGAACATTTGTTTTTGATGTAACAGATAATAAAGTAAAGGTTTATGAAAATGATGTATGGAAATCTTTATCTGATGCAGGGAATTCAAGTGCTGTTATTGCTAACAATTCCGCAGAAGTAGGGAAAGGTGTAGTTATCGGGGCATCATCCAGTACTGCAGATGGAGTATTGGTATTGGAGTCTCCGGATAAAGCAATGATCCTTCCGCAGATTGCAACTCCTCATATTAATGTGAAAAACCCATATCCAGGAATGATGTGTTATGATACAACCAGTAAAACATTGGCAATATTTGACGGATCAGTATGGAATTACTGGAAATAAACCTGAAATGAAATAATTTCCGGGGAAACCAGAAGTGTATAAGTTTATAATGTGTATTGAAGCAGTGGTATATGAATATATATCACTGTTTTTTTTATGGTTATTATGATAAAAAGAGAGACTACACTTGAAAAGCTGTAATCTCTCAGTTAAACAAATAATATAAATTATAATATTCTCAGTTTTCTATGAAAGGACGTGTATCATAATGCTGAGATATTATTTCATCATAGAATATCGTGTTAAATAGGCCTCTTTTTTATTTGTGTTTTTAATTGATATTATTTGTTTAGATTATTAAATAAATCTCATCCCTTTTGATTTCTACCGTTTGTTTTTTTTTGTATTCGTAATACTTTTGTTAGATTAAATAAAATGAGAGTAGTTTGTAGCGGGGTAAATTTTATATTTGATGTTTATTCTTTTAGAAGTGTTTTTTTTATTATGGTAATGGTTTATATTTTTCACATCACAAACATATTCAATAATGATAAATTTTTCCAAAAAACAACATACGACATAGCTACACTATAGATACTACTTTGCCTGTAATTGATTGGTTTTTATATTGTTATGTTTTTATTGGTAAGAATGGCAAAATTGCTTTTTGTAAAATGAAAATAGATAACCCTTCTTAGAAGAATCATTTTTTAGCTTTAATATGAGTTGTTTTTTTAATGAAAATACTCCTTACGATGTAAATTTTATACCCTATATTATGGAATAGATACGATTAAAAAGAGCGGGAATTTTAATATATAATCAGCTTTTTTATCGCCTTAAGCAGCGTGAAAAAACCTGCTCTTGAAGAGTAGGTTTATGGTAAGTTTTAGGGTTTGATGTATTGATTTACAGTGTTATTTTTTACTTATACAATTTGGGCACTTTCTTTAATGCTGCTCATCACAAAAATACTTTTAGTCTGGCCAATTCCTTCAATCTCTGATAGCTTATTAATGAAAAATTCATGAAATTCATCCATGTTAGGAGCCAGGATCTTTAGCATAAAGTCAAAATCTCCGCTGATATTATAAAATTCAACCACTTCTTTCAATTTGCTGACTTCTTCAATGAATTTTCCTGCCGTTTTTTTATTATGAACATTCAAGGCGATCATACAGATAACCATCATCCCTTTATTCACTTTTTTTCGGTCTACTACAGCAGTATATTCTTTGATAATTCCCTGTTTTTCCATACGCTTAATGCGTTCATGGGTAGGAGTAGGGCTTAGGTTGATTCTTGCTGAAATATCACGAACGCTCATCTTTGCATCTTTTTGGAGGAGCCGCAGGATAGAAAGGTCTTTTTCGTCGGGAGTGTAATTTTCTGTTGGCATTTGTTCTGTTTTATAGGATTAATTTTATGATTTTAGTTGTTTTGTTCTTTTAATTGATCTTATTTAGTTTTATTGTTCCAAATTTAATGTAAAATTTTTACTTACGTTCTGTTAATTTTAATTTTGCAGGAAATTTGAATATATGGATACAAGGAAAAATGTAATATTAATTTTAGCATCGGTGGGAACTTTTGTGGAGGCTTTGGATATTGCCATTATTAATTTAACCATTCCTTCTATTCAGGAGCAGTTTCACATCGGAGCAGGAACTGTTCAGTGGTTGCAAACGCTGTATGTATTGTTTTTTGGAGGTTTTCTGATTATTGGCGGAAAACTTTCCGATCAGATAGGAAGAAAGAAAATGTTCTTATTGGGAGCTCTGATTTTTATGCTCACTTCATTAGGAGCCGGTCTTTCCGAAAGCTTTAATATATTAGCCATATTCCGTGCTTTGCAGGGATTGGGGGCTGCATTGGTGATGCCTGCAGCCTTGTCTATTGTAACCAATACTTTCAGGGAAGAACAAGAAAGAAACCGGGCGATTGGAATCTTCAGTTCTTTTGCTGCTATTGGTTCGGGAAGTGGCCTTTCTGTAGGTGGGATTATCAGTACATACCTAAGCTGGCACTGGGTTTTCCTTATTAATGTTCCGATTCTTCTCATCACATTGATTTTGTCTTATTATTACTTACCAAAAGATGAGAAAAATGAAAAGGCACAAAAAGCAGATATTATTTCCGGAATATTAATGGTCGTTGGACTTTTAAGCCTTACCTATGGGACACATGAGCTGGTTCATATCAAAGAGCAGCCTTTTCTTGTGATAGGTTCATTAGTGGTTGCTGTACTGTTTTTAGTGATGGTATTCTTCAGGTTGAGAACTGTTGCAGAACCTTTATTTGATTTGAAGTTATTCAGACATGGTTCCCTGGTGGTTTCCAATGCGGCTTTTTTCACGCTGGGAGCATTTTTCATCGGGTTTTTATTCCTGATCTCTTTAATGCTTCAGAGGGATATGGGATATAGCGCAGCTTCAGCAGGATTGATGCTCGTACCATTTAGTGTTCTTTCAGCTTTAACAGCTAAATTTATACTGCCTCATGTTTCAAAACGATTGAGTTCATCTCAAATGGGAGTATTAGGATGGTCATTTATGCTGGCTGGGGGATTGTTGTTGTTGATTTCAGTGTATACAGGTCATCCGCTAACTATGGTTTTATTAGGATCTGCTTGTATTTCGGGAATAGGGATGACGTTCTGCTTTACTGCACTTTCAGTGATGGGAATTCAGGATGTTGAACCTTCCAATTACGGATTGGCATCAAGTTTGAGTTCTACAAGTTACTTCCTGGGAGCTGGAATCGGGCTTTCATTCATGACTTTAATGAGTCAGGTCTTTCCTTCAGAATTTGCAGTGGGAAGCCTGAATCTGATCGTACTGATTAGTTATGCTCTTTTAGCCCTTGGAATGTTATTCTATTTTATATTAAAAAGCTTAAAAATGAAGCAGACAGAAGTGGCTGTTTCATGATAAGCGACCTTAAAATTACACAAACTATATGAGCAAGGAATTGGTGTTTAGGCACCGGTTCCTTTTTTTTGCTTTTCACAGTATCGCCCTTCTTTACTACCTTTGTAGCATGAGAATACAAATCATTAGTGACCTTCATCATGAATTTGGAAGAACTGAATTATGTTTTGATAATGCAGATGTTATTGTGCTGGCTGGTGATATTAATCTGGGAACTAAAGGAATTAAATGGATCAAGGAAATTATTCCTGATAAACCGGTAATATATGTATTGGGGAATCATGAATATTATAA
Source organism: Chryseobacterium sp. G0162 (assembly GCF_003815715.1). Classification (NCBI taxonomy): domain Bacteria; kingdom Pseudomonadati; phylum Bacteroidota; class Flavobacteriia; order Flavobacteriales; family Weeksellaceae; genus Chryseobacterium; species Chryseobacterium sp. G0162. The sequence goes on from NZ_CP033922.1 coordinate 4,119,390, forward strand.
AGGAGCATATCCGAAAACACTTCATAAAATAAAAGAAGTGGCCAAAGATTCCAATGTTTTAGTGCTTGAAAACTCTTTTGTAGACATTGAAGATATTCGTTTTCATGGAACTACTTTATGGACCGATTTTTCAATCTTTGGAAATCCTGTGAAATACGGAATGATCTGTCAACCGAAGATGAACGATTATAAAAAGATCAGGCGTGATCCGTCTTACTCAAAAATGAGAACCATAGACACGTTCAAAATTCATCAGCTTTCAAAAGTATGGTTGCAGGAGAGTCTTGAAGTTTCAAAAGAACTTAAAAATATAGTCGTTACCCATCATGCACCAAGCATTCAATCTGTACCGGAACATTATAAGGAAGATCCATTGACCTCTGCTTATGCATCCAATCTGGAGCATATGATTCTTGAGCATCAACCATTATACTGGATTCATGGGCATATTCATACACCGTGCAGGTATCATATTGGAAAGACCGAAATCATTTGTAATCCCCATGGATATATCGATGAAAAGTATAATGGATATGAGAACGAATTGATTGTTGAAATATAGGAAGAATTAGTTTGGCTTAAAAGGTTTGCTATTATTGGTGATAAGTAACTTCTGCTATTCCTTTCCTTTGACGAAGTGGTTAATGTGTCGTTTTTGCTTTACTATGTGCCTCTTTTGTCTTTTCCCGGTTTCCTCTTTTTCACTACCTTCGTGCCCTACAATCCATTTCCTATGGCTAAAAAGTCCCCTAAAGAATCTCTCCAGGAACCCGATTTTGTTTCACAGCTGGCTTTTGATGAAGTGTTACAGCAAGTAGAATTTGATCTCAGGATCAAAGAGTTTGTGGTAATGGAAATTGACAGAGCAAATTATATTATCAAACCTAATATGCCCTATCGCTCAGATTATTTCTGTATTTTTTTGGTTCAGGAGGGGAGTGTGGGGTTTAGATTGGATGATAAAAAATATATGGTCTATAAAGGAGATATTGTCTTTTGTCCTATGGCAGAGACTTTTTGGGTAGATGATATTGCGGATGATTATAATGCCAAATATATTTTCTTTTCGGTAGATTTTATTTCCCAGGCTGGTTTTAATTATAAATCTAATAATGTTCTGAAGAGTTTGTCATCAGACCCTACTCATATTGTAAGGAATGAACCGGAACTTTATAAAAGGTTACAATTCTACCTTGATGAATTGAAGATGTTGAATAACAAGGAGAAAGATAATTATTATTTTAACGAAATGATCTGGCACCACTTCTCGTTGGTTATCTATGAAATCGATAATTATTTCAAAAAAATTGAAAAGCCGCATTCGGTGACCCCTAGGGAAGACGAACTGACCACCAGTTTCTTTATACTTGTTCAGCAATATTTTAAAGACGAACACAATGTACAATTCTATGCGGACAAGTTATTTATTAGCCGGAAATATCTTACCAAAGTGATCAATAAAACAATGTTCAAAACACCTAGGGATATTATTCATCAGGTATTGGCAGTAGAAGCAAGATTATTGCTCAGAAATCCGAATCTTAATGTCAATGAAGTAGCTTCAAAGCTTAAATTCTCAGATCAGGCGTCCTTTAGTAAATTTTTCAAAAAACATACAGGGAGAGCTCCTCTGGAGTATAGGAAAGATGATTTGTATTGATAATCAATGAGTTGTATTTAAGGTGTCTTTTTGATAAAAAATTGACTTATTTTTGATTTAAATTTTAGAAATATATCATTCAATTTATCTATGAATGATATTTCTCATGTTTTTTAAAATAAGGAGTCTTTTTGACAAAACAAGGGGTTTTTTGAATAATTCTATTGAATTTTTTTCGTTCGAATTTTGTGGCGAAAATTTAAATGACTAGAGTTATGCAAAGATTTTTTGTTCAAAAATCAACACTACTTTTTCTTGCACTCATTGCATTGGCGGGATGTAAGAAAGGGAATCAAAACCAGGCTTATCAGCAACAGGCACCAGAACTTCCTGTAGAAATAGTACAACAAGGAGACGCTTCAGTTTCCAGAGAATATGCAGCATCGGTTGAAGGAATCTCTAATGTAGAAATCAGACCTCAGGTAACAGGATACCTAAGTAAAATTTTTGTAGATGAAGGAGATTATGTGAGAGCCGGGCAACCACTTTTTAAAATTGAAGACAGAATATTTGCTGAACAGATGAAAAGTGCGCAGGCTGCATTGATTACAGCGCAGGCTAATCTTTCGACGTCTAAAATTGATCTGGACAGAAAAAAGGAACTTTTAAAAAATAAAATGGTTTCCGAAATACAGGTGAAGGAGGCTGAAGCGGCTTATAATGCAGCTAGAGGAGCAGTAAGCCAATCAACATCTTCCATTGAATCGGCAAAGATCAATCTTAATTTTTCTACGATTAAAGCTCCGGTAAGTGGATTTATCGGAAGATTCAATTATCGTTTAGGAAGCTTGATGACACCAGGAAACCAGGAAGCGATTACCCTACTGTCAGATATTCATCAGGTGTATGCCTATTTCAGCTTAAGTGAAAATGACTTTAATAACTTCCGGAAACAATATGTAGGAAGCAGTATTGATGAGGTTATTAAAAACACTCCGGCAGTATCTCTATTGCTTTCCGGTGGTGAAAAGTATGCTGAGACAGGAAGGATTGATGCTGTTGAAGGGCAGTTTAATAAAACTACGGGTTCTATTACTTTAAGAGCAAAATTCAACAACCCGAATAATATCCTGAGAAGCGGAAATACAGGAAAGATCTTATTGGATCAGTTCTATAGCAATGTTGTGTTGCTTCCGATTGCATCTACCAGAACCATTCAGGATAAAGTTTTTGTGTTTACGATCAAGAATGGAAAAGCAGAAATGCTTCCTGTAGAAGTCAGTGGAAAAACGGGTGATAATTTCATTGTTTCCAAAGGGTTGAAAGCTGGAGATCAGTATATCGTTTCCGGTTTCGACAGATTACAGCCGGGAACTCCTGTAGTGGCACAAAAGAAAAATGCTCAACAGAAAAAATCGTAAGAAGAAATCATGTTAAAGAAAATTATAAAAAGACCCGTACTGGCCACGGTTATTTCCGTGTTGCTTGTTATTCTCGGGATTGTCGGTATGGTCAGCCTGCCGATTACAAAATTCCCGGATATTGCACCGCCTACCGTGATGGTAACGGCTGCCTATCCCGGAGCTAATGCTGAAACAATTGCAAGATCTGTGGCTCCACCATTGGAAAACGCCATCAATGGAGTAGAAAATATGGATTACATTACTTCTACAGCGAGTAATGATGGAACATTGAGTATTACTGTGATCTTTAAACTGGGTACAGATCCGGATCAGGCTGCGATTAACGTTCAGAACAGGGTAGCACAGGTAACCAACCAGCTTCCTGCTGAGGTGATCCAGGCCGGAATTACTACGGTAAAGAGACAGAATAGTATGATTGCGATGGTTTCCTTAACGAGTAAAGATGGTTCAATGAGTGATCTTTTCCTTGAAAACTATGCAAAAATCAATATTGTTCCGGAACTGAAAAGGGTGAAAGGAGTAGGTGATGCTATGGTGTACGGTAACAAAGATTATTCTATGCGAGTATGGCTTGATCCGAATAAACTGGCTTCCTATAATCTTACTCCATCTGATGTTTCCCGTGCGATTCAGACCCAAAATCTCGAAGCAGCACCCGGAAGATTAGGGGAAAGAAGTAAAGAAGTAATGGAATATGTTCTCCGGTATAAAGGAAAATTTACCGAGCCTGAACAATACGAAAATATTACCATTAAAGCATTAAGCGACGGGTCTGTTTTGAAATTAAAAGATGTTGCCAGAGTAGAGTTTGGAGCTTACAGTTATACGGTTTCCTCTAACTTTAATAAAAAGGCTTCTGTAACGATGGCGATCTTCCAGATGGCGGGTTCCAATGCGAACGAGGTTCAGATTGCACTACAGGAAAGAATGAAGGAATTGGAAAAATCTTTCCCGGCAGGAATGGATTATGAAATTCCATATGCGACTAAAGAGGCATTAGACCAATCAATTGAACAGGTAATTCATACCTTGATTGAAGCATTTATTCTTGTATTCATTGTAGTGTATATTTTCTTACAGGATTTCCGATCTACTTTAATTCCAGCCATTGCAGTACCGGTTTCGATTGTAGGAACGTTCTTCTTTATGAAGATTTTTGGATTCTCTATCAACATTCTTACATTGTTTGCCCTGGTGCTCGCGATTGGTATCGTGGTGGATGATGCCATTGTAGTGGTAGAAGCCGTTCATGCTAAAATGGAGCATAAAAAACTGAATCCAAGAGCAGCCACCATGTCTGCGATGAGTGAGATTACAGGAGCTATTGTTTCCATTACTTTAATTATGTCTGCGGTATTCGTTCCGGTAGCATTTATGAGTGGGTCCACAGGGCTGTTCTATCAACAGTTTGCTTTAACATTAGCAATTGCTATTATAATTTCTGCTATCAATGCATTGACTTTAAGCCCAGCTTTATGTGCATTATTCCTTAAACAGCATCATGGGGGAACTCATGAAAAAATGAACTTTAAAGACCGTTTCTTTGCTGGATTTAATGCGAGTTTTAATAAGCTGACATTCCGTTACGGAAAAGCGGTACTGTTTCTTTTGAAGAAAAAGTGGATTGCAGTGGCCATGATTGTAGCGTTTGGAGGATTGTTTGCCTGGATGTCTATGACCACTCCAAAAGGATTTATTCCTGACGAAGATCAGAGTTTTATTATTGTAACGGCTAACCTGGCACCTGGAGCGTCTAAAGACAGAACATCCAAAGTAGTATCTGATACGGAAGATCTTTTGATGAAAAATCCTGCGGTAGATAAAGTGATTTCTGTAGATGGGCTGAACTTATTCAGTGGATCAATGTCTTCCTCAGCAGCTTCTATTTTCGTTAAATTAAAAAATTCAGGAGAAAGAGGAGCTGTCAGCAATATCAATGATATTATCGGGCAGACGCAGGGAATGCTTTCCAAAGATAAAAGAGCGAATTTCCTTGTAATCAATACGCCAACGGTTGATGGTTTCGGAAATACGAGTGGAATGGAGCTTGTGCTTCAGGATCGTACCAATGGAGAACTTCAGAACCTTGGAAATATTTCCTACGGAATGATGGGTGCTTTGATGCAGAGACCCGAAGTGGCGGTCGCATTTACCACTTTTGATGTTACCTATCCTCAGTTTGAAGTGCTTGTAGATGAGGTGAAATCCGCTCAGCTTGGAGTGAATGTTTCTGATGTATTGGGAGTGATGCAGGGATACTACGGAAGTATTCAGGCTTCAGATTTCAATAGATTTGGGAAATATTACAGAGTTTTAGTACAGTCTACTCCAGAAACGAGACAGGATAAAGAATCTCTGAATGGACTTTTTGTTAAAAATAACCTGGGACAAATGGTTCCTATTAATACTTTGGTGAGTTTAAAGCAGACAACAGGAGCTGAGGTGGTAGACCGTTTCAACCTTTTCAATTCATCCAATTTAACAGTAATGGCTGCGCCGGGTTACAGTACAGGACAAGCTATGGCGGCTGTAGAAGAAGTAAGCAAGCAGGTTCTTCCTCCTGGATATACTTATGATTATAAAGGGATGAGCCGTGAAGAGGCAGGTTCCAGTTCGCAGTCAGTAATGATTTTTGGGTTGTGTATTGTATTTGTATTCTTCCTTTTATCAGCACAATATGAAAGTTATATTCTCCCATTCGCTGTATTGATCGCTATTCCTGTAGGATTATCAGGCGTTTTTGTGGGAATTACTTTCGCAGAGTTATCTAATAATATTTACGTTCAGATTGCTCTTGTAATGTTGATCGGGCTTTTGGCGAAGAACGGTATTTTGATCGTGGAATTTGCTATCCAGAGACGAAGAGCTGGAAAAAGTCTTATTGCTTCAGCGGTGGAAGGAGCAAAGGCAAGATTACGTCCGATTTTGATGACCTCTTTGGCATTCATTACAGGATTGCTTCCATTGATTTTTGTAGTAGGACCGTCAGCAATGGGTAATCATTCTATTGGATATGCGGCAATTTCAGGGATGCTTTTTGGAACCATCTTAGGGATTTTTGTAGTTCCGGTACTTTTTGTGATGTTCCAGGCTTTGCATGAGAAAATCAACGGAAGAGTAGTAACTGATGCAGATTGGGAATATTAATTCAAATGATTTTAACAATGAAAATTAAAAATATAGCATATATCGCATTCATTTCGGGAACGGCTGTTTCTTGCGGAGTCCAGAAGTATGAACAGTCTGAAGTGAAAATGCCTGAAGCTTTCAGAAGTGACAGTGTTGTGGTTGAGCAGAATGACAATATTGCGAAGATCGGTTACAAAGACTTTTTCAAAGATCCGGTTTTGGTACAATTGATTGATAAAGCAATGGTGCAGAATAATGATTTGCAGGTAGCTTTAAAACAAATAGAATTTGCTTCATTAGCGTATACGCAAAGCAAATGGGGAAATATTCCTACAATCAATGCCACTGCGAATGCCACTATCAACCGTGCTTCAGATAACAGTATGAACGGAATGATGGGGAGGCAGTTTATGGGAAAGAGGTATACAGAAGATTATACGACAGGGCTCAATTTTTCGTGGGAAGCTGACATCTGGGGAAAAATTAAAGGAAGAAAGGAGCAGGCATTAGCAGACTATCTAAAAACCCAGGAAGCAGCGAAAGCGGTAAAAACACAAGTGGTGGCAGCAGTCGTTCAGGGCTATTACAATCTTTTGATGCTGGATACTCAATTGGAAATTACAAAATCCAATCTTACCTATGCGGATACTACCCTGAAATTTTTGGTAAAACAGCAGGAGCTTGGATTAACAACAGCTTTAGCGGTACAACAACAGGAAATTGTAAAAGATCAGATCCTGAAAACAATTCCGGCGATTGAAAGTTCTGTGGCTACACAGGAAAATGCTTTGAGTCTATTAACGGGTTCTATGCCTGAGAAAATCGAAAGAAGTGCAAGTCTGAATACTATTCAGTCTCCGGACCATATTTCTGCGGGAGTTCCCTTAGAATTATTAAGCTATAGGCCAGATATAAAAACTGCTGAGTTGGAAGTGAGGAAGAGTGCCGCAGCAATTCATGTGGCCAAAATGAGCATGTATCCGTCATTGAATATTACGGCTCAGGGCGGAGTAAATGCCTTTCAGGTCAGTCATTGGTTTAGTATTCCGGGATCTCTTTTCGGAATGGCTGCCGGAGCCATTGCCCAGCCTATTTTGAATGGAAAACAGCTGAAAACGCAGTATGAACAGTCTAAAGTATTGGCAGATCAGGCTGAAATAGGTTTTAAACAAGCTGTATTGAAGGCAGTAGGAGAGGTTTCTGATGCACTGGTACAGATTCAGAAACTGGAAGAACAACAGAAAATTGCTGAAGGATTGGTTGTGAAGTCTAATGAAGCTGTAAAGAAAGCGGATTTGTTATTCAAATATAACTCTGCAACCTATGTAGAGGTCATTATGACACAGACCAATAAGCTTAATGCTGAATTGGAACTGGCTTCTCTGAAAGCTCAGCGATTGAACGCAATCACTGCACTGTATCGCTCCGTAGGTGGCGGATGGCAATAAAGTAAAATTAAACCTGCTTCGTCTTTAGATGCAGCAGGTTTTTAATCCAAAATTATTATGAAGGATACAAATATACAGGAGGGAATTATTTTAATTCCGGATTTTAGCGGATTTACCGAATTTGTGTTCAATACCAAACTTTATACAGGAGAATATATTGTAAGACAACTACTTTCTACACTGATTGATGTGAATAATCAGTATTTTGAAATTTCTGAAATTGAAGGTGATGCTATTTTGTTTTATCGGTATGATGAACATCCATCGTATCAGAATATTTCAGGAATGCTTTGGAAAATGCGCAATGCATTCAACAGAAAAATAAAAGAATTGAGTAAAAGCTTAAGTACTACCATAGATTTATCTTTGAAATTTATTGTCCATTATGGGGCATTTTCACAGTATAATATTGGAAGTTTCAGAAAATTGTACGGGAAACCGATTGTAGAGGCGCATCAGTTATTGAAAAACGGATGGGCACAGCAACCTTCATATGCTTTATTCAGTAATTCTTTTTTAGAAAGTACGAGTAATCAGGAAGCTGATTTTAATGAAGATCAGCATCATCTGCCAGAAGTAGGTATGATCCATTATTTTGAAAATGTAAACTAGCATATTTTTTATTTTTTAATCCTTGTAAATTTGCTATTGCTAGCGGCCCGGGGTGAGATCCGGGCTTTTTTATGGGTAAAATGAAAATAAATAATGTTAAAGTTTGGTTAATAGAAATTATTATCATGATGGATTTATTGTATATATGTTGGGAATAAGGGTTTTTAATTGTTTGTTTTATCTTAATAATTGTTATTTTTTTAAATTATTTTTAAAAATGAATTTAGTAAACTGTTAAAACCTAGAAGTTTATTTCGTTCTTTAATTTTTTTGATGTAACAAATGTTAGCGTATAGTGGTCTTATAGATAAAACTAAGATTTCACATGAAAAGAATATTATTTTCTATAGCAGCATTAACGGGTTCTTTGGTTCTGGCCCAGACTCAGGCTCCAGATCCAGTTGCTAAGGATACTGTAAAGGGAAATGCAAAAGAGATAGAAGCGGTTACCATTGTAGCGAGAAAACCAACAGTAGAGTCTAAAGTAGACCGAACTGTTTTTAATGTGGCAAACAGTGCTATCGTAGCTGGAAATACTACATGGGATGTACTGAGAATGACCCCACTGGTAAGTATTGACAATAGTGACGCTATAAAAGCGGAAGGGCAATCGGTCACAGTATATATCAATGATAGAAAATCAGTTTTTACAGGAAAAGAATTAAAAGAATACCTTAAAACGATTCCGGCAGATAATCTACTGAAGATCGAGGTGATTACAAGCCCGTCTTCACGATATGAAGCTTCCGGTTCTGTAATCAATATTGTTTTGAAAAAACGCGATGATGAAGGATTAAAAGGAAGTATTTCACTCAGTAACAGGCAGAGTACAAAAAATACACAGTATTCCAACTTCAACCTGAATTACCACAAAAAGAAATTTACGCAAACCTTTATAGGAAGTTATTCTAATAATAATTATGTACAAAAAGGTTCCAGTAATATTGTGTTTTATGCTGACAATACCCTCAATAGGGATTTGAGCTATCAAACCATATCCAGAAGTGAAACGCCATCACTTTCCTCTACTTCCGAATTTGAGCTTAATGATAAAAATAATATAGGAGTTGTCCTGGAGTATTATCAAAGCCGTGGTTTATCTTCATCAGATACAGACGGGAGAGAATATGATTATCTGAAAAAAGATTTTATTGATTATCATCAGGCTCAAAACGCGAATACCTTTTACCGTAATCTGGGAACGAATGCTTTTTATAAATATTACGATAAAGAAAAAAACAGGATCCTGGATATTAATCTAGGAACCAATTACTCCGGAAATGATAATAATGAGCTCATCAATAAAACAATATTAAATGATCCAAATATTAAAGAAATAGGATCAGTAAATAATGGGCAGATGCGTAATTATTATCTGAAAGTAGATTATACCCAGCCATTAGGCAAATCCTGGGGAACAATTGAAGTAGGAGGAAAAACAGAACTCAACAATCATGTAATTCCTAATAATCTTTATGGATACAGCTTGGGGACTTCTGAATATGCAGGGCTTTCAACAAGGGATAAATTCCATTATGAGGATAATATAACTTCTGTATATGCCAACTATAGCAAAACGTTTTTCAAGAAACTGGAAACCAGGATAGGTCTTCGATATGAATATATTGATTTCAAGGTAAGACAGGACGTTGCAGGAACCGAAAGAAAAGACGGCTATGGTACTTTTCTCCCTAACTTATTGCTGAAATATAATTTTTCAGATAAATATGATTTGAGCCTTACTTATGACCGTAGAATCTGGAGACCCTGGTATTCGGAATTCAATCCTTTTTTAACTCCATCCATTGACGGAACGTATTCCAGAGGAAATATGGATCTGAATCCAAACCCTAACGACAGGCTTTATCTGAAGTTTGGAATCCTGAAAAAGTATTTTATTTCTGCAAGATATATGTATACCAATCAGGATTACTGGACTACTTATTCCAGTGAAGGAGGAAGAAATGTATCTTTCCCCGGAAACTTTAATGGGAAAGTTGAGAAATATTACATTTTTGCCAATACCAATCAGAATTTTCTTAAAAATAAGCTGAATCTGAATGTTGGCTTCGGCTGGTACTATATTGATAATCATGATTTCAATTTGAAGAATGATATCGGAGGGAGAGCATATATCAATTATTGGGGTGGTTCTGCCAATCTTTCTTATACGAACCTTTTCAATAAAAATATTAACCTGAGTGCCTGGATGGAAATCTCCAATCAGAACAATGGAAATACTCAAGCCAATAATACCAACGTGTTCCACAATATTTCCATCACAAAAATATTTCCTAAAACACAGATGGAGGCCAGTATACAGCTGATGAATATCTTTAAACGACCTTATTCTGATGATATTACTTACAATCAGGGAGGAACAGTCAGAAGATATGAATTATGGGATTGGTATGGGGTGAATGTCACTTTTGTAAAGCGTTTCGGGAACCAGAAAGTGAAAGAAAATACCAAAACGGATGTTGAGAAAAATGCTGGAGGAGCAAAATAAAAAGTTAGTTCAATAAAAAATAAAGGTTTCATATTGAAACCTTTATTTTTTATTTCAATGCTGTATTTTTTATAGGCAGATAAGTTAAAAAAATCTGTGTAATCCGTATGATCTGCGGGAAGTTTTCTGAAGATTTGAATCACTAAAATTATAGCCGGCGCTATTGATAAAGGAACCTTTTTTATTCATCAACGATGGGAAGCTGGCTTCTTTAAAGTTTTTATTTTTCTTGATGGTTAAAAATTATTTAAGTTCCCGCGGATCTCACAGATAGATGAGAACGTCTACTTAGGCACAGGAATCTGCGAGAAATAAAAAAGCAGGCTTCAAAACTGAAACCTGCTTCATAAATTCTACAAAATTAATTAGATAGATAAGTTAGTCGTCAAATAGTAATTTCCATCTTCTATCCATTACTATTTCAACGTAAACTTTATTTTTGTTTTGATGGCATCCGAAGAATTACCCATTAAAGCTTCAAAGTCTCCCGGTTCTGCTACCCAATCGTGTTTTTGAGCATCAAAGAAACTTAATGCAGATTTATCGATGGTGAAAGTCACTTCTTTTTGTTCTCCAGGGTTTAAATAAACCTTTTCAAAGCCTTTTAATTCTTTGGCAGGGCGTGGAACAGATGATTTCAAATCGCTGATGTAAAGCTGCGCAACTTCGGCTCCGGCTTTTTTTCCTGTATTTTTAACGGTTACCGTAAAAGTAATAGTATCGTTCTGTGATAAACTTGTTTTATCTGCTTTTGCTTTTCCAAATTCAAATGTGGTATAGCTTAATCCATGTCCGAAGCTGAAAAGAGGTTTAATGTTTTTGGTATCATGCCAGCGGTATCCTACAAATACACCTTCGTTGTAAGTGATATTGATCGGGTTTTTCTGATCTTTTCCTTTTCCTGCAGCCAATTCATCTTTCTGACCAGGATATTCTCCAAGTTGATGAGCTGAATTATCTTCAAGCTTTACAGGGAAAGTAAACGGAAGTTTTCCTGATGGGTTGGCATCACCTGCTACAATAGAAGCAATAGAATTTCCAGCCTCAGAACCCAGATACCATGCCTGTAAAACTGTTGGTACCTCTTTAATCCAAGGCATGGCTACTGCATTTCCTGAAACTAAAACTACAGCCAGATTTTTGTTAGCTTTAGCTAATGCTGTAATCACATTATCCTGGTTGTAAGGTAATCCATAGCTCTTTCTGTCATTTCCTTCACTGTCCTGGAAGTCTGCTTTGTTTAATCCGCCAACGAAAATTACGTAATCGGATTTTTTTGCTAATTCTACAGCTTCATTGATTAGTTCCGCTTCAGAACGGGTGTCTTTCAGGTCCTGTCCGGATTTTACCCCGTTGTACTCTCCACCAATGTCACCTACATACCCTCTGGCATATTGCACATCAGCTTGTTTTCCAAATCTATTTTTGATTCCGTCTAAAGGAAGAGTTTCATATTTTACTTTTAAGGATGAAGAACCACCGCCCACAGTCATAATCTTGATGGCATTCTCACCAACAACAGCAATTCTTTTAGCCTTATTAACATCGATTGGAAGTATATTTCCCTGATTTTTTAACAGAACAATTCCTTCTTCCCCGATTTCTTTAGCTACAGCTTTATGTTCTTCAGAAGCGATATTTCCGAAAGGTTTATTTCGGTTCATTGTCGTTTTGTAGGCAAGACGAAGCAGTCGGGTTACCTTATCATCAAGTTCTTTAGTTCCTACTTTTCCTGCTTTAATCAGGTCAAGATATGGTTTTGCCAGATAATAATTATCATAGGCATTTTTGGTTCCGGCAGAAAGACCATTCGTCCATGATCCGAATTCAAGATCCAATCCGTTATGGATAGCCTGCTCAGTATTGTTAACAGCACCCCAGTCGGAAACCACTACACCTTTATAATTCCATTCTTTTTTCAGAATATCATTTAAAAGGTATTGATTCTGGCTGGCATACTGACCTTTATACATATCATAAGCGCCCATAATCGTCCACGAATCTCCTTCTGTCACTGCTGCTTTGAATGGAGGCAGGTAAATTTCATATAATGTTCTGTCATCTACATTTACATTGCTGGTATGGCGGAACATTTCCTGATTGTTCAGGGCAAAGTGTTTAACAGAAGTGGCTACCCCATTAGATTGTACCCCTTTGATATAAGGAACTACCATTTTTGAGGTCAGATAAGGATCTTCACCCATATATTCAAAGTTTCTGCCATTTAGAGGAGTTCTGTAAATATTGACACCTGGGCCCAATAGAATATCTTTCTTTCTGTAACGGGCTTCTTCTCCCAATGCTTTACCGTAGTTCCAGGACATTTTTTTATTCCAGGTAGCTGATAAGGCGGTAAGGGCAGGGTAGGCGATAATGGAGTCGTTGGTCCATCCGGCTTGATCCCATTCGTCCCACATGACTTCAGGACGTACCCCATGAGGGCCGTCAGTCGTCCAGAATTCAGGAATTCCTAATCTTGGAACACCGGGAGAACTGAATTTTGACTGCGCATGCAGCATAGCTACTTTTTCTTCCAGGGTCATTCTGGAAAGGGCATCCTGAATACGCTGTTCTACAGGTTTTGATTCATCTAAATAAATGGGAGTAGTGTTCTGGGCCATATAAGAAACAGAAATAAAGGTGAATAGACTTACAATGGCGGTTTTCTTTAACATATTGCCTTTTTAATGGATTGAAGCAAAAATAAACAAAATTTTTATATTATCTCAAATTGAGAAAATAAATTTTGAAACATAAAAAAACTGCCTACAAAATTGCTGGCAGCTTGTTATTTATTGGAAGGTAGAAATCTGTTGGGAGAGATTTGTAGATAATAGACTGAGAGATGCAATATTTGATGTCAATAGTCAATTTTGCTTCGCAAGTGAATCGTTAATTAGGAGTGAAGGGATAACGATCTTGAACTTTAAACCTCGCACTCTACTTCTCAATCTTCAGGCTCATTACCATCCTTTCACAGCTCCTCCTTTGAAAACTTCCAGGGCTTTCTTTTCCACTTCATCAGATTGGTAAGCTTTAACAAAGTTTTTTACCTTCTGGCTGTTCTTATTATCCTGTCTTGCCACGACAAGGTTAACATAAGGAGAGTCTTTATCTTCTTTAAATATACCCTGCTTTTCTGAATCCAATCCGGCTTGTGCAGCAAAATTATTGTTGATGATTCCTACTACAACATCTCTGTCATCCAAAACCCTTGGGATCTGTGCTCCTTCAATTTCCATAATTTTCAGCTGTTTTGGATTTTCAGTAATATCGGTAACCTTTGGAAGCAATCCAACCCCTGCTCTTAGTTTCAGTAAACCGTTTTTCTGCAATAGAAGTAAGGAACGTCCACCATTGGTAGGGTCATTGGGAATAACAATAGTGCTCCCATTTTGTAACTGGTTAAGATTGTTAATTTTCTTTGAATAAGCTATAATAGGGTAGACAAACGTATTTCCTACAATAGCAAGATTATATCCTCTTTGTTTTGATTGTTCGGTTAAATAAGGAGCATGCTGAAAAGCATTCACATCAATATCTCCATTCATCAAAGCTTCATTGGGAACAACATAATCATTGAAAGGAATCAGCTCCACTTCAAGGTTGTATTTTTCCTTTGCTACTTTTTTAGCTACTTCAGCCACTTCCTGCTCTGGTCCATAAGTAATTCCCACTCGGATAAAGTTCGGATCATCTTTTCTTCCTGAACAGGCACTGAAAAGAAGTACTCCAGCAGCGATTAAACCTAAAATTTTTATTTTTTTCATTCTATTCTTTTTAATTTGTAAAGAAGTTAAAATAGTAAAATCACAAAAGCAGCGTTCGTTTATTTATTCTCCTTTACTCAAAAACTCTATTACTTCAACTTATCTATGGTCAAACCTCTTAGAAAGTCTATCTCCCATAAACTGGATGATAAAAACCAAAAGTACTAGTAAGATCAATACCGTATTCATAATCACAATATCATAACCGATATATCCATACTGGTATCCAACCTGTCCTAATCCACCGGCACCTACAGCACCACCCATCGCAGAATACCCTACTAATGTGATTAATGTAATGGTTGCATTATTAATCAATGAAGGAAGTGCTTCCGGAAGTAAAACCTTTCTGATGATCTGAAAAGGGGAAGCGCCTAAGGCTCTCGCTGTTTCTATTAATCCGTGAGGAACTTCGATAAGGCTGTTTTCAACCAATCTTGCAATAAAAGGGGCTGCTCCCACACTTAATGGAACCAATGCTGCATTGACTCCAATGGAGGTTCCCGCTAAAACCCTTGTAAAAGGGATCATCCACACAATTAAAATGATGAACGGGATCGCTCTGAAAATATTGACAATAATGGATAATGCTCTGTAGTAGATCACATTTTCTAACAACTGTCCTTTTCTTGTTAAAAATAAGAGAATTCCAACGGGGAGCCCTAAAACAAATCCAAAAAATCCGGATACGAATGTCATATAAATTGTTTCCCAGGTTCCTTTTGCCAAAAGGGCAAGTACTGCATCACTAAGCATATCCTTTTACTGTATTTTGAATTTTGTTCTGATTAAAATAATAGATGGCCTTCTGGTTTTCCTCAGCCTCTCCTTGAAGTTGCAAAAGTAGTTTACCAAAATTAGAATTCCCAAAATATTCTACATCTGCTTTCAAAAGTTTGTAAGGGATTTTATGTTCATTGTATAAGGCTGAAAGAATCTGTTCAACACTTATGTTTTCGTTAAGTTCTATTTCGACCAATGGAAATAGACCTTCCTGAGGTTCTTTCTGTAGCCTGGTATTGAGTTCCTGTGGCAGGGTCATGATGTCTGAATTTATAAATTGTTGGATCACCGGATTTTCCCGGTTTGAAATGATCTCACTTAATGTTCCTTTAGCTAATAGTTTTCCTTTGTCTATCACGGCAACGTGATTACAAACAGCTTTAATGACTTCCATTTCATGGGTAATCAGAAGAATAGTAATTCCTAATCTCACATTAATATCCTTTAGGAGCTGTAAAATAGATTGGGTGGTAACCGGATCCAGTGCACTGGTGGCTTCATCACAAAGCAACAGGTGAGGATCATTGGCTAAAGCCCTTGCGATGGCCACTCTTTGTTTCTGTCCTCCGGAAAGGTTTCTTGGGTAATCATGGGCTTTATCTTCAAGGCCAACAATCTTCAGTAATTCGTTGACCTTTTTATTGATTTGATCTTTGCTGATGTGGTCCAGCTCCAGAGGAAGTGCTACATTATCAAAAACAGTTCTTGAAGAAAGAAGGTTAAAGTGCTGGAAGATCATTCCTATTTTTTTACGTTCTTCAGCAAGCTGCTTTGAACTTAATTGGGTGAAATCCTTTCCATTAATAATGATCTGCCCTTCATCCGGTCTTTCCAACAGATTAACGGTACGGATCAGGGTACTTTTTCCGGCACCGGAGAAGCCTATGATACCTACAATATCTCCTTTATCAATGTTGAGGCTCACCTGGTCCAATGCCTTAAATGCCTGCTTCTTCTGATGGAATGTTTTTGATATGTTTCTGATTTCTATCATTCTGATGTTTTATACTATTTAAATAGGCTGATATCTTTTGCCTGCCCTGTTAAAAAATCTTCTAACTCTTCTGATTTTGACCTTAGACCGTTTGGAAAGCTTGAAATACTTGGTGACATTGGTCAGCAATACTCCCAGCAATATGATTGTCAAACCATATAACTGGCCTCCATTGATACTTTGATTAGCCACAATCCATCCTGCAATAACCGTAACAATAGGGTTAATGTAGGTATGGGTACTTACCAATGCAGCGGGTTTCACGGACAACAGCCAAATGTACGACAAATAAGCGACTATCGATCCAAAGAAGATCAAAAACAGAACACCTGCCCATGCTGATACAGGCACGTTTGAAGCGGAAAAATGAGTCCATTCTCCTCTGAATAAGGCAATAAGAAAAGCCGCTACTCCTGCTACAATAAGCTGCTGGGCAATATTCATAAAGGTAGAATGTGAGGCTGGATTTTTCTTGGAATATAGAGAACCTAAAACCCATGCAATAGAACTGAATCCCAATACTACAAAAGCAGTAATCCGTAATTGAGGATCAGCAGAAGCATGTGCCGCAGTAGAGTTTACACTTCCTTTTAAGAAGAATATCAATCCTACGAATCCAATCATCAGACCTATCGGAATAAACTTATCTGAAAAATAGTATTTCCAGTTTTTTCTATCGATGGCAATGAACCAGAAGGGTCCGGTGGCAATAGAGATTGCAGCTTCTGAAGCTGTTACATACTGTTCGCCCCAGGCTACAAGACCTGTTCCTCCGGTAAGGATAAGAACTCCGGTAATGGCATTTTTCTTCCAGTTGACCAGAGAATTTGCTTTTTCCCCTTTAGACAATAAATACCCCATCATCAAAACCCCTGCTACCAGAAATCTCAATCCCGAAAGAATGAACGGAGGAAAACCTTTCAAGCCAAATGAAATAGCTAAAAACGTAATCCCCCATATTACATAAATGTTTGTAAATGCCAATGGAACCAGCCATTTGTTTTTAGAATTGCTCATTTTTATTTTTTTTAATGTTTTGGTTTTAAATAAAAAAGGCCCTACAACTTGGTAGGGCCTTCAAAAGTATGTCATATTAAAAGTAAGGTCACCCACAGTATTCTTGATGCACAGGCATACACATATCCTTCATCATGTTTTTAATGATGTATTTATGAGTTGCATTATTCTTTGTTATTGTGCTCATTTTATTTTATTTCCTGAATACGTCTGCAAATATATAATATAATTTCTATTAGTCTACTAAAAATGTAGGGTTTTTGAATATTAAATTATTATTAACTGTTTAACTTGCTGTTTTTAAATTGTTTAGTCTTTTTGTTTTTTTCTATTTTAAGCTGTTTTGAATATGGCTTTTTCATTTTAAATTCATTTTCCATTGAGATTTCCGGTTTTTTACGTTGTAAGAAAAATAAAATAAATTAAAATTTTTAAGAATTGTATAAAATGGGATTTCAGCATAACACTTTATCTTCATGATAAAAAGAGTTGGCTCTCAACTCCTATGATTCCTGTAAATTTTAAAATAGTTTTCATTTTTAACAATATTTATGATTAGACATTAATGACTAGTCATTAAATTTGAAATATCAATTTTATTAATTTTAAAAAGAATCAATATGAAACGTTTTGAAAACAAAGTTGCTTTTATTACAGGAGGAAATTCAGGAATTGGGAAAGCTGTGGCTGTTTTAATGGCAAGAGAGGGAGCGAAGGTTGTTATTGCCGACCTTAAAGAGAACCGGGAAACCCTGGAAGAAATTCTGAAAGAAGGAACCGACGCAAAATTTATTGCATGTGATGTATCGAATCATGAAGAAGTGGAAAGTTAATGAAACGATAGAGGCGTTCGGAAGTTTGGATATAGCGGTTAATAATGCAGGAATTGTAGACGCATCTCCTGTTCATGAAAAGACAATAGAAGAATGGCAGAAAGTTCTTAATATCAATCTGAGCGGGGTGTTTTATGGAATGAAATATCAGATTGCCCAGATGAGAAAACAGTCAACAGGTGGGGCTGTTGTGAATATGGGCTCTATCATGAGCCAGGTTGCTGAATTCGGAATTGCTTCGTATGCTTCATCAAAACATGGGTTGGTAGGCCTTACCAAAGTAGCTGCGTTGGAAAACGGAACTCATAATATTCGTGTTAATGCGATTGGTCCGGGATATATAGAAACCCCTTTGTTAATGGACAATGCAGCACAAAGTACAGAGTACAGATCTTATATGGAATCTAAACATGCGATGAAAAGATTGGGAAAACCCGAGGAAATTGCAAAAGCTGTATTATTTTTGGCATCAGATGACGCAAGTTTCTGTACAGGAGCTTATCTTCCGGTAGATGGAGGTTATCTGATACAATAATTAAAATAAAGAAATGAAAAAAATAAAAGCGGGAGATCTTCCACTTCGAAGACAGCTGGGAATTACCATGGTGGAAACATATCATCATGTATATGAAAAATCGCAAGAGTTTTTTGCCGGTTATGGGCTTACTTCCCAGCAGTATAATGTGCTTTCGATCCTGCATGATGCGGGCCAGCCATTATCTACTTCTGCCATTTTGAAAAAGATGTTAGAGAAAAACGCAGGAGTATCCAGACTGGTAGACCGATTGATTCTAAAAGAATTGGTTGAAAAAAGTGTGAATACAGAAGATAAACGCCTGATAGATGTTGCACTTACGAAAAAAGGAAATTCTTTATATAAAAAAGTGACTGACCATCTAGCGGGGGTAGATGATGTGTACAATGCATTGACAGATGAAGAAACAGAAACTCTGATCCGCCTTTTGGAAAAAATGAGAAAAATTTAATCTCAAATACAGGATCTGAAAAGAAATGAATTGAATAATTTTTTAAATCATTTGTGATGTTTTTTTTGTTTTGAAAAAAATAATTTTGTTTTCATTAAACTAAAAGGAAGGTAGAAAAAATAGATGCTGCGGTTTTTTAGTGGAAAATATATTCGGTTATTAAATTTCATAAGATTCTTTTCTACATGAGTACACATATCAAGCCTCTTGAAAATAAACAAAATCAAAAATACCACTTCATTCCGGATGTTCCTGATATGATTTCATATCAGAACTTCCGGAATGAAGCTATGGATGGTATTGCAGGAACAGAAGAGGCCTTTTCATTATTTTTAATAAAAAAAGGTCATGGAACTCACACAGTAGACGGAGAAGTAAAAGAAGTTCAGAACAGACAGCTGCATTTTGTATTTTCAGGGCAGATCAACCAATGGGATCTGGGATTTGGTTATGAAATAGATCGTATAATGATCTCTGGGAAAATATTTGAAACTTTCGGCAGTTATCTAAAATACCCTTTCACTCATTATATGAAGTTGGGAAACATTAGTTTATCAGCAGAAAGTTTTGAAAAATTTCAATATGAATTTATCAATATTGGAGCTGAGGTGAAAAGTGGGCCGGAAGGACAATTAACTTCTGAATTCAGGCTTAAAGTCATCATGTTGATGCTGAGCAAAGAAATCTACAGGCTTCATTATGAAAAAAGAATGGATTCTGCCTGTCTTCTTTCTAAATTTATTACATTGGTATTTGAACATTTTCGAGAACAAAGAACAGTCAGTTTTTATGCCGATAAATTGTCTGTTACAACCAATTATCTGAATATTCTGTGCAATAAGCACCTAGGAAAAACAGCAACCGGAATCATAAGCCGAGAATTATTAGCAGAAATCAAACAATATCTGGCGGCTTCCAATGTATCAATTAAAGAATTAGCTATTCTGATGAATTTCAGTTCAATCACCAGTTTTTATGCTTTTTTTAAAAAGTACACGGGAATGACACCCAAAGAGTTTCAAAATCAATATACAGGCATAAACGTACTGAATAGAATACCGGAAGATCTATAATTTTCAAAAACTATAATTTCCATTAAATCTCCGATTATGAGAAAAGAATTCTTATCCGATTAAGATAAGAAAGTATTCCTGTCGCTTTATTTCAAAGTGGTATGATACTTATAAAAATAAGCAACATTTAAATGTATTGATGAATATGAATGAGAGAAACATTCCAATTCAGCGGATCCGGGAGGTTCAGGAAAGATTGAAAATATATCATGATATTATTTTTTGCCAATCCAAGGGATCTTATTATTGGTATAACCCTATTCGTCATGATTTTCTTTCACTGATATTGTTTGAAAGCGCAGAGGGAAAGCATATCATTGAGGGGAAAGCATATCTCATACAAGGGAAGCTGCTTCATCTGGTATTTCCAGGTCAGATCCATTATTGGAATTGTGAAAGCCAACATGAGATCTGCCAGCTATTTATAAGCGAGAATATATTTGAAAGAATGGAACGATTGATGCCGTTTCCGATTTTTATGTACAAAAAAAAGCCGGTTATTGATCTGGATGATGAGGATTTTAACAGATTCATGCATGAGTTCAAGGATATTCGGGATGAACTTCAAATTCCCTCTCCGGTGATGAGCGAAATTATTTACTCCAAAATGAAAATTATCGTCAGAAATATTGCTAAAGAAGTACAGAAAAATACAGAATACCTTAATGTGTATGAAAGCCATCCAGTTCTTTTTGATTTTATGAACCTTTTGAATAAAAACTTCAGACAGGAGAGAACCAAAAAATATTATGCAGACCAATTAAGGATCAATGCTAATTATCTGAATATTCTCTGCAAAAAATATTTGGGACGAACAGCCATCGAAATAATACACAATCAAACCATAGAAAAGATAAAATATAAGCTGATGATGACAGCTGATCCTTTGAAAGATATTGCCTTTGACTTTAGCTTTCAAAACTATGGGCATTTTTCAGGTTTTGTTAAAAAACATACAGGAATTACTCCAAAAAAATTCAGGGAACTGTATGGAATACCTGTCGAGAAAAGGAGTAATCAACAATGAAAAAATGAGTTTTAAAGAAAATTCATAACATGGAAAGTTATATGGGAAAAAAAGTGTAATAAGGAGGATTGGAAATGGATAGGCTTCTGCAATGCTCATGAAATAAATCTGTGTTTTCGAATAAAATAGACAATCTTTCCGATGATTTTGATACATTTATCCATTTCCGAAGCTAAGAACATTTTCAAAAGCTTTGACATTCAATGACTCTGAATCTAAATTAGCTAAAGTCAAAAAAAATCCCGATTTTTGCCTCCTTCAATAAACCTGAGTTCATGAAATTATGTATTGCCGAAAAACCAAGTGTTGCCAGAGATATTGCCAAAGTATTAGGTGCTACCGCATCTAAACAAGGCTATATGGAAGGAAACGGCTATTGCGTGACATGGACGTTCGGACATCTTTGTACCCTAAAGGAACCTCACGATTACGGTCCGCAATTCAAATCCTGGAATTTATTTTCACTGCCTATTATTCCCAGCAGTTTTGGAATAAAACTAATTCAGAATAAAGGAGTAGAAAATCAGTTTAAAGTGATTGAAAGGCTAGTCGAAGAATGTGATGAGGTCATTAATTGTGGGGATGCCGGGCAAGAGGGAGAATTGATCCAGCGTTGGGTACTGCAGAAAGCAAAATGCAACAAACCTGTTCAGCGTTTATGGATTTCTTCATTGACGGAAGACGCTATCAAAGAAGGTTTTGCCAGCCTGAAACCGGCAGAAGATTATAAAAACCTATATCTGGCTGGAAATGCCAGAGCAATAGGAGATTGGCTATTGGGGATCAACGCAACAAGGCTTTTTACCAAAAAGTTTGGGGGAAATAAAGCTGTTCTTTCCATTGGAAGGGTACAGACTCCTACATTAGCTATGCTGGTTCAGCGTCAGAAAGAAATTGATGCTTTTACTACCGAAGAATATTGGGAACTGAAAACCAAATATCGTGAGGTGGTTTTCAATGCTGCGATTGATCGTCTTAAAACGTTAGAGCGTGCAGAAAAAGGGTTAGAATATCTTAAAGTAAATCCTTTTGAAATCGTTTCGTTTGAAATTAAAGAAGGAAAAGAAAAAAATCCACGGCTTTTTGATTTGACCGGATTGCAGGTTGAAGCCAACAAAAAATACGGATATTCAGCAGAGAATACATTGAATTATGTTCAGAGTCTTTACGAAAAGAAGCATGTCACCTATCCGCGTGTTGATACTACATACTTATCAGATAGTTTATATCCGAAAATAGAAGGAATTCTTCGAAAGATGTATCCATACCAGGAGTTGATTGCGCCTTTATTGGAAGCTCCGATTCCAAAGTCAAAAGCGGTGTTTGATGATACCAAAGTTACCGATCACCATGCGATCATTCCTACGGAAGTTCCTCCTTCCCAAAATCTGAGCAGAGAAGAAAAACTGATTTATGACCTGATCGCGAAACGTTTCATTGCGGTTTTTTATCCCGAATGTAAAATTTCAAATACGTTGGTAGAAGGAAAAGTAGGAACTATTCCTTTCAAAACCAGTGGAAGACAGATTCTGGAACCGGGATGGAGAGCTGTTTATGCGAAAGAACCTAAAGAAGAGTCTACAGATAAAGAAAAAGAAAAAGAAGAAGAACAAACTATTCCTGAATTTATCGTAGGAGAAACCGGACCTCACGACCCTATGATTCACCAGGGAAAAACGACTCCACCAAAACCTTACACGGAAGCAACCTTACTGAGAGCAATGGAAACCGCCGGAAAACAGGTTGAAGATGAAGAATTGCGTGAGATGTTGAAGAATAATGGGATCGGAAGACCATCTACCCGTGCCAACATTATCGAAACGTTATTCAAAAGAAAATATATTGAAAAGAAACGAAAAAATCTGATTGCCACTCAAACAGGCATTCAGCTGATTGATACCATTGAAGATGAACTTTTAAAGAGCCCGGAACTAACTGGAGAATGGGAATCTAAACTTCGTAAGATTGAAAAAGGGGAGTATGAAGCCAACCTTTTCAAAGAAGAACTGATTCAGATGGTAACAGAGCTTACCGATAAAGTAGTATACGGAAAAGGTAAAGTCATTACCCTGCAGGACGAAGAGAAAGAAGAAGTGAAGGAAAAGAAAAAAAGAGAACCTGCACAGAAAAAAGAGCTTCAGTCCTGGGAAGAAACAAAATGCCCGAAATGCAAGGAACATAATCTGATTAAAGGTAAAGCTGCTGTTGGATGTTCAGATTTTAAAAACTGCGGGTTTAAAATCACGTTTGAAATCTTTGGGAAAAAGTTATCTGATAAACAGCTTTTAGATCTTGTTTTAAAAGGAAAAACTTCTAAACTGAAAGGGTTCAGTGCTCACCAGGAAGGGTTGACAGAAGGAGTACTTTCTTTAACAGATGATTTCCAGGTACAGCTTACCTAATTATTTTGCCAATATCACAATTGGAGACGTAATAACTCACTTCCTTAGAAGGGATGAATTCAAAAAAATGAAAAGTTTTTAAGATAGGAGGAGTTTACAGTCCCTCAAAAACAATATATCTTCCAATTACCATTATTCATTTTCAAAGATTAATGAGATTCTTCCTTCGTCAGAATGACAAGGTACAAGAATAACTATCGGCAATAAACAAAATATATTTTTCGAAAACATTAATAAGTGAATACGGGATTCGAACCCGTGACCTTTGACTGCCAGTTAAGCATAGTAGAAGTTTTTCTATTTCATCGTTACCCGCATGAATATTAATTTTTTACATTTACATTAAAATTTAAAAAAACAATGACCCCAGAGAAAAAGAAACTTATGACAGACAGCTTCGGCCGTTCAGAAACCCTGAAATTCTATAATGCTGAACTATTGGAAGTAGAAACTGATTTCGTTTCTATTAAAATACCCAAAATGGAAATGATGACCAGAAAAGCAGGCATGTTTAATGGGGCGATGATTGCTTCCCTGGTGGACGTTTCATCAGGATATGCCGCAGTAAGCCATTATCCGGAAGACTGCTACGTGGTAACAGTAGAATTAAAGGTAAACTATCTGCGTCCGGCTATTGGAGATGCTTTGGTTTCAAAATCTTATGTCATTAAAGGTGGTTCTAAAATCAGTGTCATCAGAACGGAAATTTATGTTCAGAATGAAGACTCCGGATCAGAAAGTCATGCAGCGACTTCATTAGTCACCATGATGAAGATAAAATAACCCGATTTTTGAATTGTTTTGAACAAAATCTTCCTTAAATAAAGGATTTAAAGAAATTTTTTTCACTGAAATGGAATGGCTTTTGCTCCATACACCCCATAACTATTAAAAAATTACGAAATGAACTTAATTATCCGTTTGTTCGTCACAGCAATCGTGGCGTACCTTTTAACTAAAATTTTACCGGGAGTACACTTTGAAGGTTTTTCATCAGCAATTATTTTTGCCATTGTACTTGGGGTTTTAAACATATTTGTAAAGCCTATTTTAAGCCTGTTTGGGCTTCCGCTTACCATTCTAACCTTAGGATTCTTTGCATTGGTTATTAATGCAGGTATTATCCTGATTGCTGACTATTTCATAGACAGTATGGTGGTAGATGGTTTCTGGTGGGCATTTGTCTTCAGTATATTATTATCAATCGTGACTTCTCTGGCGAATTCAATGTTCTCAGATGGGGATTAACAGATGAAAATAGAAATTGAAAAGTCCGTTGGTGTTTTTACCAACGGACTTTTTTTGTGTCTGAAAATAAGGGATAAATAGGAATAGAGGAAGTAAACTTCAGTATTCACCCTTTTATTTTATTCATTGGTTATCTTTATTTTTCAATATTTGTTTCAGACCATCAATTTTATTGTTAATTCTTTCGGTAATTTTTATTTTAAATACTAACTTTGGCAATCTTTGAATTTAATGAAAGGATTTGATGAAATCAGTAGGGTTTTACAGATCCGCTAAAAATGAATGAACATATGAAACTTAAGTACAGTCTGCTGGCTCTGGCAGCTCCGCTCTTAATGAATGCACAACAATTAATGACACCTGAAATTCTTTGGACTTTGAAAAAAGTAGGAGTACAGGCTGTTTCTCCCGATCAGGCATCCCTTATTTATAAAGTAGGACAGGTAGATCTGAAAACAGAAAAAACAAAAAATGAGAACTACTTTCTGAATGTTCTTAATCACCAGGCTTCTAAGATCGATTTTGGAAAAAAAGCTTTGATCCAGTGGGATAGAAATGGGATCTATGCTCAGGAAGGAGATAAAATCTATCTTTCAAAAGATGCCGGAAAAACATGGGCAGAATTTTATACGATTGGTGAGGCTGACAATATTGTTGTTTCTCCGGATGGAAAAAGAATTGCTTTCAGTAAGCAAGTATTGGTAGAAAAATTAATGGGGAAAGACAAGTATAGCGATACCCCTAAAACTACCGCTCAGGTATATACAGACCTTAACCACAGACACTGGGATTATTTCAATGAAGGAAAATATAATCACGTATTTGTAGTAAATACCTCAGATAAAGTAGAAGCAGCTAAAGATTTATTGGAAGGAAAAACATGGGATTCTCCTCAAAGACCTTTTGGTGGTGCTGAAGACTTTGTAT
Organism: Chryseobacterium sp. G0162; assembly: GCF_003815715.1. Classification (NCBI taxonomy): domain Bacteria; kingdom Pseudomonadati; phylum Bacteroidota; class Flavobacteriia; order Flavobacteriales; family Weeksellaceae; genus Chryseobacterium; species Chryseobacterium sp. G0162. The sequence goes on from NZ_CP033922.1 coordinate 4,145,172, forward strand.
GGAGCCCGGATTCTGCACAGCTTTTATATGTTACCAAACCAAAAAGCGGTAAAGAATATGCTACAAGTACAAATACAGATATTTTTGCTTATGACTTAGCTACAGGAACTACTAAAAACCTTACAGAATCAAATAAAGGATACGATGTCAATCCAAAATTCAGTCCGGATGGAAAATCTTTGATCTGGCAGAGTATGGCCAGAGATGGGTATGAAGCGGATAAGAATGATGTAAAGATTTTAGACTGGAAAACAGGGAAAACTACCAATCTTACAGCAGGTTGGGATGATAGTGTTTCAGGAGATGTACTTTGGGGTGCTGATTCAAAAACGATCTATTTCACGGCAGCTTACAGAGGAACAAAACAACTGTTTTCTTTAGATTCAAAGTCTGCAAAAGTACAGCAGATCACCAAAGGAGATTTTGATGTAAATGAAATTTTCACAGACAACAAAACTTCAGTAATAGTAGGAAGAACAGATGTAAACCATGCTACAGAATTATTCTCTGTAAACCTTAAAAACGGAGAAATGAAGCAGGTTACTGAAGCGAATAAAGATACTTATGCGAAGTTAGCACAAGGAAAATCTGAGCTTAAAATGGTAAAAACTTCGGATGGTAAAGAAATGGGCGTATGGTTCCACTATCCACCGAACTTTGATCCTAATAAAAAATACCCAACATTAGTATATTGCCAGGGAGGACCACAGTCTGCATTAACACAATATTTCAGTGTAAGATGGAATTTTGCCCTAATGACAGCAAACGATTATATCGTAGTGGCTCCAAACAGAAGAGGTATGCCGGGCTGGGGAACAAAATGGAATGAAGACATCTCAAGAGACTGGGGTGGACAGCCAATGAGAGATTATCTTGCAGCCACAGATTATGCTAAAACATTACCGTATGTAGATGGTGACAGAGTAGCTGCTGTTGGAGCAAGTTATGGAGGATACAGCGTATTTATGTTGGCTGGAATCCATGAAAACAGATTCAAAACATTCATCGCTCATGATGGATTATTCGATATGAAATCATGGTACCTGACGACTGAAGAACTTTGGTTTGCAAACTGGGATCTTGGTTCACCATGGGAAAAACCACAACCAAAAGCTTATACAGAGTTTAACCCAAGCAATTTTGTAGAAAAATGGAACAAGCCAATTATGATCGTTCAGGGAGGAATTGATTTCCGTGTACCTTACGAGCAGGGGCAGGAAGCTTTCCAGGCGGCAAAACTAAGAGGATTAAAATCTAAATTGGTTTATTTCCCGAATGAAAATCACTGGGTACTTCATCCACAAAACGGATTGGTATGGCAGAGAGAATTCTTTGACTGGTTAAAAGAAACTTTATAATAGATATCAATAGAAGCGGGCTTTAGCCCGCTTTTTTTATGATGAAAAGTCTAATGGTTTTAGAATGTAATAGTTCTTAATTAATAAGGTAGAGAAATATCAAAAAATCAATAGGAGCGGGCTTTAGCCCGCTCTGTTTATCATCAATAAATTCCAATGGCTTTAGCCGAAACCTAAAAACCAATGATTTAAATTTCCTTCACCCAAGGAAATAAAATAGTTATATATTTGATTATGCAAAACCGTATTTCATCATTTCCCCCTCTCATCGATGAACAGTCTGAAATTTTAATTCTGGGTTCTATTCCCGGAGTAAAATCATTGGAAATGCAGCAATATTATGCCCATCCCCAAAACAAATTCTGGAGAATTATTCTTGAACTACTGAATGAAGAATTTACCGAAGATTATTCCAAAAGAATGGAAACCTTAAAGAAACATCACATTGCTCTTTGGGATGTCATTGATTCCTGCGAAAGAAAAGGAAGTCTGGATTCCGAGATTAAAAACGAAGAAGCCAATCAGATTGAAGAACTGCTGGAGAGACATCCAAATGTAAAAGCAATCTTCTGTAACGGCGGAAAATCATATAAGAATTTACAAAAGATTTTAGGGAAAAACTATAAGCTTCCTATTTTCCTCATGCCATCAACAAGTCCGCTTCATACCATTTCATTTGAAAGAAAATTTGAAGAATGGAAGAAGGTGTTGGGGTTTTTGAAGGTTTGAGAGTATTAGAGTGCGATTTTAAGTTTTAATATCTATCCTGAATTATAAAAGTATAGATTCCTACAGAATGACAAAGTGTGCGGATAGTCTAAACGCTCTGTTTGTCATTCTGTAGGAATCCCAATATTGTATTTTGATAAGAATAAAAAGTTAGTAGCTTAAATAGGCTCTCAGTCCTTTCAATAATTCCAGTTGATTTCTTGTCCTGTCCAGATTATGTTCCGGATATTTTGTAGAATAATAAACGCTTCCATTCAGATAATCAGTTAAAAAACGAACCTCTTGAATATAAATGGCGACTTGTGCAGCATAATCAAGGTGGGCATACTCTTCCGGAGTCAGTTTTTCCTTTAAATAGAAAAGAAATCCTTTTTTTACAGCTTCATACATTTCAGGATTGAAATTGTTTTTAGCACTTCCGTCATCTTCATGAGTGGTATTGGTGTAAGACTGAATCATTGTTCCGAAATCATATAAAAGAGTAGAAATCATCATGGTGTCCAGATCGATTACCGCTAATGGCTGATGATTTTGATCGAAGAGGATATTACTGATTTTTACATCAGCATGGATGATTCTTTTAGGGATCAGATTGCTTTTCTCCATTTCTATCCATTCCTCAGGTAAGGAAATAAGCTGGTTGGTGATTTCTATTTCAGCCTTTGCACTCTCTTTTAAATGAGGAACAGCGTTTTCTAGTGCCTTTTTGTAGTCTTCAATTCTTTTTTTGAAATTGAGGAAATTAGGAAGGGTATCTTCAATAGCGGGCAGCTTTTCAGTATTTACGATATTCAGGAAATAGCTGAAGGCTTTAGCGGCCTCAAAAGCGGTTTGTAAAGAAGGAACGGTAAGAAAGGTAATGCTGTTTTCTACAAAGCTTAACATTCGCCATGGTTCATCATTGGCATCTTTTACCAGAAGTTGGCCCGTAAGAGAAGGGATAGGCTCTATGATTTGAAATTCATAATTATTCGATCTAAGAAGTTCATTAACCATTAAATGATTGCTGACAATCACTTCCGGCTGCTTAAAAACAGAGTGATTGATCTTTTGCAGAATAAATTTTTTCTGCTGATCCAGATCTTCTAAAAGATAAGTCGTATTAATTAGGCCGTCATTGATAGGAGAAAGAGTATAATTGCCAGTATTGATAAACTGTGTTACAATATTATTTATTTCCATAGATCTGTCGGGTATCTGTTATTCTGAATTTCTGATATCAGAAAATCCTTAATATTTTGTTTATCATCAGCATAAGTTACGCCCATCCATTGAGAAGGAGAAGCCTTTACCATTACTTTTACTTTCTTTTCATCTATCATTCTTTGCACTGCGCTGGGAATGTAGAATTCCTGTTTTGACGTTGGATCAGACTCTATGAAATCATAAAAATAGGCTTCCAGAGAGCAGAAAATATGAGGATGAAAGATAAAAAAATTCATGGATACCAATGTATCGGGATTCAGTTTGATATTCTGTCCGTTTTCCCTATAAATGATTGAGCCATTAAGCTTTTGAATAGAGGTTTGTTCCTCTACACGGATCAGGTTATTTTCAGAATCCAAAGTACATATTCCTCTGGCTACAGTCCCATGACCACTCAATGTTGTACTTACAGGATAAGCAATCATGCCCAATTGAGAGTCGGAAATATGATGGTGATTAATTTCATCAGCAGCGAGTAAATAGGCTTCTTTTCCATAGAAATCATCTGCATTAATCATAATGAATGGCTCCTGTATTGCATATTTTGCACATAAAACAGCATGTGCGGTTCCCCACGGTTTTTCACGTTCAGGATAATCAAAACCCTGTAGAGGAATACTATTCAGCTCCTGGTATACCCAATGAAGCTCAAAACCTTTAGTTTTAGAAATAGCATCGAGGCGTTCAATATAGCTTTGAGGAATCAATGTATTAACGATAATAACCACTTTAGAAAAACCGGCTTGCAGAGCATCATAGATGGAATACTCCAGAATAGGTGAACCATTATCGAGTATTCCATCCACTTGCTTAAGGCCTTTGTACCGGCTGCCTAATCCACCTGCCAGAATGAGTAATGTTTTTTTAGAATTCATCAGTCATTCCAAATACAGGTTTACGGGTTTTCCATTTACCGTTCGTGAAGTCAGGAATTTCAACGACCTGGCCTCCCTTGGCAATAGACTCTTCACTCAATGGCGTGATCGAATACCATAAAGCCAGATCATAAACATCCATAGGGAATTCGATATTTCGTTTGATGCATTCAATGAAGGTATTCATTACAAAGAAGTCCATTCCACCATGCCCTGCTCCTGCAGCGGTGCTTTCGAACTTCTTCCACATCGGATGGTCATGTTCTTTCATCCATTTTTCCGTATTGTCCCAACGGTGCGTGTGATTCATTGTTTTTTCAAAATAAATATGCCCCTGGTTGAAGTCTCCCCACCCGAAGTCCTGCCATAATCCCTCTGTTCCCTGTACACGGAATCCAAGATCGTAAGGCCTCTGTAAGCTGGTATCATGAGTTAAAAGAATAGTTTCCCCATTTTCACAGGCAATTTGTGTGGTAACAATATCTCCCTGATTAAATTTTACTTTGGCATTAGGATGATTTTCCCCACCTTTTGCATGTTCTGTAATATATTTATGCAATCCCACAGATTTGGATGAGAATGAAGAAAGTCTTGTTAAACGGTTTCCACGGTTAATATCCATCATCATGGCAATAGGACCTAGTCCATGGGTAGGATAAAGCTCTCCATTGCGTTTTACATAATGTTCAGTTCTCCATTTAGCCTCACTGAAGCCTTTTTCTCCAAATTCAGCTCCTGAATTATAAGGGGTAACTCCATCATTGAAAAGTACACCTCTCAGATCATGCTGATAACCGCCTCTTCCATGAACCAATTCTCCAAACATTCCTTTACGGACCATATTCAGAATGGCCATAACATCTCTTCGGTAGCATACATTTTCCATCATGAAAATGGGCACCTTAGTTTCTTCATATACTTTTACGAATTCCCAGCAATCCCGAAGTTTTATGGCTCCGGAAACTTCCATCCCGACAATTTTTTTAGCACGCAAAGCTTCTACACCCTGAGGAAGATGCCATTCCCATGGAGTAGCAATGACTACAGCATCTATCGTTTTCAATTTTAAAAGGTTTCGATAGTCATATTCACCGTTTGAAAACTCCTGAGCAACCGGTTTATTGTTGTCTTTTAATATTTTTTGAGAAGCGGCCAGCATTCTTTTATCCGGATCAGCAAAAGCCACAATCTCTACATCACTACGTTTCGCCAATAGCTTTACATGTTCCTGACCACGAAGTCCTACACCAATAAAGCCCACACGGACTTTTTTATCTGTTTTAAAATCATTTGAATAGGCAAATAAAGAATTGGGTACAACCAATGCACCAAAACCTGCCAAAGCTGCTGTTTTGATAAAATTTCTGCGGGAAGTGCTATTGTCCATTTATTTTTTTCCTAAATATATTAAAACTTTTGCAAACGGCGATGGGGTGGGAGTTCAGGGTTTGAGAGTATGACCGTTTTAAAGGATGATTGTAAATTGCATAAGATCTCGCTAATTCTACAAAATCTATCATCCCAAAGGATATCCATTTCCATTCTTTGGAGGGGGAGCGAAAATTCGAAGGATTTTTGACGGAGTGATTAGGAATGTTTTTAAATAATTAAAAAAGTTGAAATATTGAAAAAATTATTGTCCATAGTAAGCTTTAATTAACCTTTCTCTCATTTTATTCAGATACTTGATATCTTTGGTGTTGGATAATATGATGATGCTGAGGTTTTTATCAATTAAGTGTACCCAATTCGCACTATGACCATAGCCTTCTCCCTGACGTTCTGCAAATAGGGTGTTGACAGCGCCGAATTTTTTAGGATATACCCAAAAACCTAATGCTGTATCCTCTAGTTTCTTGTCTGCCGTAAGCATTATCTCTAAAGTTTTTTTTGAAAACAGCACAGCGTTAAATATTGCCTGGTCAAAGATCAATAAATCTTTAGGAGTGGAGTACATAGCTCCTGCAGAATAAAAATTATCAATATAAGTATTGGTAGGAGTATGCAGAGCAAATGGATCTGATGGATCTGCTGAGTAGCCTTCATCTATATTTTTGATGATGTCATTGTGATGAAGAAAACCGGTATTTTTCATTTTGAGAGGAACTAAAATTTGTTCTTTGAGCACCTCTTCAAAAGGCTTGTTGTAGATTTTCTCAATAATTTTGCCTAGAAGGATAAAATCCCCATTGTTATAACTGAACTTGGTTCCGGGTTGGTCTGCTAATTTTTCAGAAAGGAAAGTTGTGATAAAATCGTCAAGGTTCCAAAGGGTATTGTCGTAAGCCTGATGAATGAGGTCCGGTGAACTGATATCCTTATTTTCCCGGCCACTGCTGTAGGTAAGAAGGTTTCTTATGGTTGCTTTCTTTGCTGCCTCACCTTTGTATTCCGGATAATAAGTGGAAATAGGAGCGTCCAGATTAATTTTTCCTTTTTCATAAAGCTGCATTATTAATGCAGCCGTAAAAGTCTTAGTAAGTGAAAAAATATGAAATCTGGTTTCATCAGAAAAAGGGATATTATAATGTCTGTTGGATAAACCTTTATAACTAAGTAATTCAGTCTTTCCATTCTGAGCTAATAAAACAGAACCATTGAAATTATCTTTTTTTACACAGGAATCGATTACTTGCTCTACTTTCTGTATTTGTGGATAAGCAAAATGAATTATAATCAATAAGAATCCTGAAAGTTGTTTTTTCATAATAGCAGTTTTTAATACAGTAAATAGATGAAGGAATTTAAAGATTACTGATTTATCCAAGCTTTTCTTAAAGCCAGTTGTTTTGAATCAGGGCTTGAAATAAGATTTACTTTTCCGGTATTTTCATCATAAGTAAAACCGACTTTCGCCAGATATTCTTTAATAGGAACAGGCTGAGTGCCTTCTATAAAATTATTGAAAAATGTACGGATTTCAGGATAAGTCATTTTTGTAATTTCATCAAATAAATCATCATCATTAAAGTATTTGCCTTCTCCATATTTTTTCATCAACTGCAGCATCAGATCTTGAGTGCCCATTTTTCCTCCTGAGAGTTCCCGTAACCTTATATCCAGGCATAATCCTAATAATGGCCCCTTTTCGTAAAAATTCATGTATTGATCCTGTCTGGCCATGGCATTTTTACTGATTTCTGTGAAAGATAGTTGGTCATCAAATTCTTTCATCCCTTTTATCTTCTCTTCCAGAGTCTTTTCAAAATCTTCCAAACTGACCATTCTTTGTTTTATAGGCATATGAATGGTTGCATATTCCGTCATTCCTTCGTATAACCAAAGATGTTTAGACATAACAGGATTCAGAAAGTCATAATGTTGAATTTCTCCAGAATGGATGTTAAGTGGAGTCACTATGTGGAAGAACTCATGAGAAGCCACTCTGTTTAAAGCATTAGGAAGAAACTTCATGCTTCCCGAACGGTAGAGGCATACAGTAGATTGAGAATGTTCTAGCCCGTCTCCCATGAATCCCTGTTCATTTGAAGATTCATAATAAATTAAGAAAGCATATTTATTTACGGGTAAAGTTCCTCCCAGGTAGGCTTGCTGGTTTTTCAAAATATTCTCTATCTCATGTGCTATTTTTTTTGAATACTGTCGTTCTTTTTTATTATAAAAAGAGACAAGCACCTCGGTATGACCTATTTTCAGCCAGGTTGTATCGGGAACACAATATAAAACGGGAGAGTCTACCAATTGTCGGTAATTTTTTGCCCAAACGATATCTGTGTTTTTATCTTTCTGTTTATAATCCAAAGCAGACGAAGCATAAAAATCTTTATTTTTTGTAACATTAATCTGATAAGGAACATCTTTTATTTCTTCAAAATATCCTACGAGAGAGTTATAATTAATCACAAAAACACTATCTTTAATAAACATACTGCCGGCAGATTTAGCTTCATGAGTATCCTTTTCTAAAGAATCCCACCCATCAGCTACCTTATATGATATTTTCTTGACATGTTGAAGATCATGTACGATCCAGCTATTTTGATCCAAACGTTCGGTAGAAATTTTTTTTCCATTTTTATCCGTAGCAACCAGATTAGAGACATACTGTCCAAAATTCATAGCCTGATAAAACCCGGGAACCAGCTTGGGAATAATAAATTTCCCCTGTTTAAGATTGTTCTTAGGGGGAGCAAAAGAAACCGTGACTTCATCATTAGACATATGAAGTAGGTCTATATTGTAATTGTAATTTTTCTTTGATAATTGGGATTGGGCAATAAGTGTAGTAGGAAAGATCATCAGTACGAAAACTAACTTGATCAGGGTATTCATACGCTTTGTTTTAGTTAGTACGAAAATACAAAAATTGCCCAAGTTGAGTTGAATTTATTTTTCCATAAAGTACACTTCTTCATAAGGTTGAATCAATACCCAGCCGTGTCCTGAGAACTTCATTTGAAATTCTTCGCCGCTTCCTCTTCCGATAAGGCTTTTAAAGGAAACATTGGTTTTCAGTTCCGGGCTGAGGTTTCCGGACCAGGCAACAGTAGCATTCGGATCAGTGAAAACCGGAGCGTCCGGAGTCACAAGTAAAGTTAAAGGATCTCCATGGGTGGTAATCGCAATATGACCGGTTCCAGATAATTTTACCTGGAAAAGCCCCCCAGACATCATTCCTGCAATACTTTTCAGCATGGTAATATCACTTTTTACACTTTGTTCATGAGCTAGAACGTCATTCCCATTCACACAAACAGATTCATTATTCAGGTAAAGAATACGAACTTTCTTACCAGAGTCGGCAACGTACAATTTTCCTGTCCCTTCAGCTTTCATCAGTTTACTTCCTTCTCCGCTGATGGCTTTCTTTAGAAGATTCCCAATACCCCCTGCCAGCATTCCCTGTCGTTCAAAGTTGATATTTCCCACATAGCTTACCATACTGCCTTTTTTAGTCCACACTGCCTGATTATTCAGGTTAATTTCTAAAAGATGTTTGGTTTCCAGTTCAAAATAATCCCTTTGTTGCGGGTTCTCCTTCGTTTCGTTGATAAATGCTTCAATTGAATATTTGCTCATATTAATTCGTAGTTTTAGAGTTGTTATAATGTTTTAAATGGAAGGGAAGCTCTTGTAAACCTCTCTTTGTTTATTTTTTTTATTATAGAAATAAGATGCGAACCGTTTAGAAAGTGAATTTTGCTAACTGATTCCATCAATCTATTTTATTTTTTGACTAAAATAAACTTTTTTAACATAAAAACTCCCATCTAATCACTGTTTTACATTTGATTGAAAATAATACTTGACAAAGGGGTATTCAATGTCGTATATTTGCACTCCGAAAATTACACCTTGTAATTTCAATAATTTTTAAACCGTAATTTAAAAAATGAAAACATCAGATTTTAATTTTGATCTTCCTGCGGAATTATTGGCAGAACACCCATCAGAGCATAGAGATGAGGCTAGATTAATGGTTCTTGATAGAAAAACACAAACTATCGAGCACAAATTATTCAAAGATGTAGTGGATTATTTTGACGAGGACGATTTGTTCATCTTCAACAATACTAAAGTTTTCCCTGCACGTCTTTATGGAAATAAAGAAAAAACGGGTGCTAAAATCGAAGTTTTCCTTTTAAGAGAGCTTGATAAGGAAACAAGAGTTTGGGATGTTTTGGTAGATCCTGCAAGAAAAATCAGAATTGGTAACAAATTATTCTTCACTGAAGATGAGTCTTTGGTAGCTGAGGTTATCGATAACACTACATCAAGAGGAAGAACATTAAGATTCTTATTCGACGGTTCTTATGATGAATTCAGAACAAAACTGAAGGAATTAGGAGAAACTCCACTTCCAAAATATATCAAAAGAGCAGTAGAACCGGAAGATGCAGAAAGATATCAGACTATTTATGCTAAAGTAGAAGGAGCAGTAGCTGCCCCTACAGCAGGTCTTCACTTCTCTAAACATTTGCTAAAGAGATTAGAGATCAAAGGAATCAATTTTGCTGAAGTTACCCTTCACGTAGGATTAGGAACTTTCAACCCAATTGAGGTAGAAGATCTTTCTAAGCACAAAATGGAATCAGAAGAAATCATTATTGATGAGAAAAACGCTGATATCATTAACAGAGCTGTAGATTCTCACAGAAGAGTTTGTGCGGTAGGAACTACAACGATGAGAGCATTGGAAACTTCTGTTTCTTCAAACAAAAAAATCTCTGCTTTCAACGGTTGGACGAATAAATTTATTTATCCGCCTCACGATTTTGGAGTAGCGACTTCAATGATCACGAATTTCCATACGCCGAAATCTACATTATTGATGATGATTGCAGCATTTGCTGGAAGAGATTTTGTAATGCAGGCTTATGAAGAAGCAGTAAGAGAAAAATATAAGTTTTATTCTTACGGTGACGCAATGTTAATTCTATAAAAAAAGATATTAGGTACAGGTTGCAGGGAAGTAATTACCTGCAACCTCAAGCCTACAATCTACAACCTTACAATGAAAGATATCCGTATATTATCATTAAATCAGCTTAAAGACTACTTTGTATCTTTAGGAGAAAAACCGTTTCGTGCGAAGCAGGTTTATGATTGGCTATGGAGTAAAAACCTCCATTCGATTGATGAAATGACGAATCTTTCGAAATCTCTTCGTGAAAAAATTTCCGAAGAATATACCATTAATCCTGTTTCCGTAGATCTTCTTCAGAAAAGTACCGACGGAACTATCAAAAACGGAGTAAAACTTCACGACGGATTATTGGTAGAATCTGTTCTTATTCCAACAGAAACAAGAACTACAGCCTGTGTATCTTCACAGGTAGGCTGTTCATTGAACTGCGAATTTTGTGCTACCGCAAAACTGAAAAGAATGCGAAATCTTGAAGTAGCGGAAATTGTAGACCAGGTTGCCCTGATTGACAGCCAAAGCAGAATGTATTTTGACAGACCGCTTAGCAATATTGTATTCATGGGAATGGGAGAACCGATGATGAACTACAAAAATGTAGTGGAAGCCATCAGAAAAATTACTCAGCCGGAAGGATTGGGAATGTCTCCAAGAAGAATTACTGTTTCTACTTCAGGAATTCCAAAAATGATCAAAATGCTTGCTGATGATGAATTGCGTGTGAAACTGGCATTGTCCCTTCACTCAGCCATTGAAGTAAAGCGTAATGAAATTATGCCTTTCTCAGATAAATTCCCATTGACAGATATTATGGAGGCACTTCAGTATTGGTATCAGAAAACAGGTTCCGTAATCACTTTTGAATACTGTGTATGGAAAGGAATTAATGATGGAGATGAAGATATTAAAGCTTTAATTAAATACTGTAAGCAGGTTCCTTCAAAGGTAAACCTTATTCAATACAACCCGATCGGGGACGGAAAATATGACCAATGCAACAAGCAGGCTGAAGAAAACTATATCCGTCAGCTTGAAAATGCAGGTATTACCGTAATGGTCAGGAGAAGCCGGGGAGGAGATATTGATGCTGCCTGTGGGCAATTAGCCAACAAAAATGCAGATTAAAATTTCCTTAAAAAAACCTTAAAATTCTCTTAAAGCATCGCTTAAAACCCTACCTTTGCACAAAATTATTTTGTGATGATGGAGTATTTTATGAGCGAGAACGGGCTAGAAAACGTATATGCATGGTCCATTCCATTGCATGCTACGGTTATTTTAGCTGAGATGATTTACAGCCACGTTTCTGAGGCGAAGTTATACAGTGGAAAAGACCTTGCTACAAATGTTTATCTTGCTTTGATGAACTTTGGTCTTGACCTGATTATGAAGGCGTTTGCAATGGGGGTCATGTTTTTCTTTTACCACCACAGACTTTTTTCATGGGATCTTAGCATCTGGTATTTACTGGCTTGTTTTGTAATCACGGATTTTGCCTACTATGTGTTGCATTATGTGGATCACCGTTCCAGAGCATTCTGGGCTGTTCATATTACGCATCATAGTTCAGAGTTCTTTAACCTTACAACAGGCTTCAGAAGCCCGGTTTTACAGCCACTTTACAGATATTTATACTTTTCCCCATTAGCATTTTTAGGATTTAATCCGTGGCATATCATGGTGGCCTATGCTATTGGACAGGTATATGGAACATGGGTACACACACAGACGGTAAAAAGTATGGGCGTTTTAGAACATATTCTGGTAACCCCTTCTCACCACCGTGTACATCATGCTTGTAACATCAAGTATCTGGATAAAAATATGGGAATGTGCCTTATTATCTGGGATAAAATATTTGGGACCTTTCAGAAAGAAGATCCGAATATTCCCGTGAAATATGGAATTTATCCAAAAATGCCAGACAACAGACCTGATACGGTGCTCTTCTATGAATGGAGAAAAATCTGGAAAGATCTTAAACAGCCAGGTCTAAAATTTACTGATAGAATTAATTATATTTTCAATTCACCGGGATGGAGGCATGACGGAACCGGAAAAACAGTAAGACAATATCAGAAAGAATATTTTGCAAAACAGGCTAGAAAAGAGCAAGAAAAGAATCAGAAGCAACAGAAAACTGCTTAATTTCAAAAAGAAAATCAATAAGAATCTATAAAGAAAGGTGGGCTTTTGGCTCACCTTTTTATTTTTTTGAAGCTTAAAATCTATAGATAAACAGTAAAGTATTTAAATAAATAACCTAAACCCTGCATAGTATTTCAGCGTAGTGTTCACAAAGGATTTGATTAAAAAACGAAAAAATACCCAAACAGTTCTGCGTATTTTTTGGATTATTTTACTCATTCCCATCCTGCAAACTCTAAAACTCTCTTATCCCGAAATCCTCTATTTAAACTAAAAGTCCTATTTTTGCACTATGAAAAGAACATTTCTTCTACTGGCTTTTCTTGCCTTTCAAACAGCATTTTCTCAACAAACAGATTTCCTGAAAATAAAAAAATACAGAATCAATCATTTGGATGATAAGATCCAGGAGACATCTGGACTCAATTTCTTTAATGGAAAGCTATATACCTTCAATGATAGCGGAAACGCTCCGGAATTGTTTGAAATCAATAAAACCTCAGGAGAAGTGGTGAAAACCTTAAAAGTAAATGCCAGAAATACCGACTGGGAAGCATTAACAAATGATGGCAGCAATTTCTATATTGGGGATTTCGGAAATAACGATGGCAGTAGAAGGCATCTTACCATTTATAAAGTTCCTTTTCAGGGAGATAGTCTGCAAAACAGCCAGGTAAAGGAGATAAAATTTCATTATCCGGAACAGACTGACTATAAATCCAGCTATTTTAATACCGATTATGATGCAGAAGCCATGGTATATGCTCATGGAAAACTTCATTTGTTTACCAAAGAATGGGTTTCAAAATCAACGGTACATTATATAATTGATCCTGAAAAGAATGAAAAGCAGGATGCTTTAAAGGCAGAAACCTATAAGACAAACTTCATGGTGACTGATGCCGCTTATTTTGATAAGAAACTTTATCTGGTAGGATATAGCAAGAAAACAGAGGTTTTTATGGATGTATTTTCTGAAACTGAACCGGGAATATTTTTTAAAGAAAAACCAAAGCATTATTATTTAGGAAGTGCTTTGTCCATAGGGCAAATTGAGGGGATAGCGGTAGATGAAACAGGCATTTCTATTTCAGGAGAAAAGTTTAAGTCTCCATTAGGAAAGACAAAGCCCTCACTTTATTTTATCCCCAAAGAACAACTCAAAGATTAATTTTCTCTTAAAATTGAGCGAAAAAAATTATCTTTGTGAGAATTAATGATTATTCACCCAGCATTCGCAGATTTTGGCAAATACAGTAGAAGAAATTAAACGACCGATCAACGATGAAATGAAACTTTTTGAACAGAAGTTTTATGAGTCAATGCAGAGTAAAGTAGCTTTATTGGATAAAGTAACCCGTTTTATTGTTACTACCAAAGGAAAGCAAATGCGTCCTATGTTTGTCTTTCTTTGTGCCAAGCTGGTAGGAAGTGTTACTGAAAAAACGTATCGTGGTGCCTCCATGATTGAGCTGATTCACACAGCTACTCTGGTACATGATGATGTGGTGGATGAAAGTTTTAAGCGTCGTAATTTTTTCTCTATTAATGCATTATGGAAGAACAAAATTGCTGTTTTGGTAGGAGATTATCTATTATCAAAATCAGTATTGTTATCTACAGATCATAAAGATTACGATTTATTGGGGGTTATTTCAAGAACAATTCGTGAAATGTCTGAAGGCGAGCTTCTTCAATTGGAAAAAGCCAGAAAGCTGGATATTACAGAAGATGTTTATTATGAAATTATCCGTCAGAAAACAGCAACTTTGATTGCTGCCTGTTGTGAAATTGGAGTATTGTCTAACAGTACGGATGAAGTGCTTGCCAAAAAGATGCAGAACTTCGGAACTTTCACGGGAATGGCTTTCCAGATCAAAGATGACCTTTTTGATTATTTAAGCTCTAATGTCATTGGTAAGCCGGTTGGAATTGATATTAAAGAAAAGAAAATGACTTTGCCTTTGATTCATACGCTGAAAATAGCCGGTGAAAAAGACAGAAAATACTATTTTGATACCATCAAGCGTTATAATAACAATCCTAAAAGAGTAAAAGAACTGATTGAGTTCGTTAAAAACTCGGGTGGATTAGAGTACGCCATCACCGTAATGAAAGATTTCCAGCAGAAGGCAAAAGATATTCTGAATGAATTCCCGGAATCTGAAGCAAGAACGTCTTTACACATTATGCTGGATTATGTAATTGAGCGAAAATTTTAAATTAAATAATTTTCAGGGTTACAATAATAACGGCTAGAACTATACAAAATAAAGCAATTAAAAATAAATAATCCGCAATACTCTCAAACGAGTATTCCCGCTTTTTATTCCCTGTTCTGATTGCCAGAAAGGAAAAGAAACAACTGCATGCAAAAAGGATACAGGCAAATCCTGCAAATTCATCTAAATACGTATTTTGGCTGATTTTAGCGATCTTCAGAGAGGTAATGATTATCAATGAAAACCCTAAAAGATTGCTTGATGCATTCAGGATATGAGGTGATTTTTTTTCCATCTTTTACAAATTTTTTCAAAATAAAGCACAATTTTTTTTATTATCAAATTTTTAAAAAAGATTATTAAAAATTAAAATTAATTTAAAAAGTGTATATTAGCGGAATACTTGAAGAACAAAAACTTTTTTACTTAGCTATGCAAACAACCTATATTGAAACACAGCAAATATCCTTCCAGGACTTTAAAAATCAGATACTTGATGATTACAGGTTAGGAAGAGTTTCTCGTGAAATGTCTTATCTCGGAAGGAGAGAAGTACTGACTGGAAAAGCTAAATTTGGAATTTTTGGGGATGGTAAAGAACTTCCTCAGCTTGCAATGGCGAAGGTTTTCAGAAATGGAGACTTCCGTTCAGGGTATTACAGAGATCAGACTTTTGCATTGGCCATTAATGCTTTAACGGCAGAAAGTTTCTTTGCACAGATGTATGCTGATACCAGTGTGGAAAGAGAACCGGCTTCAGCAGGAAGACAGATGAATGGGCACTTTGCCACAAGAAGCTTAAATGAAGACGGAAGCTGGAAAGATTTAACGGCACAGAAAAATATTTCTTCCGATATTTCTCCTACCGCAGGACAAATGCCAAGATTATTGGGATTGGCTCAGGCTTCTACTATATATAAAAATGTAAAATTTGACGGTTCTGAGAAGTTTTCAAGAGAAGGAAATGAAATTGCTTTCGGAACAATTGGTGATGCTTCTACAGCAGAAGGTCATTTTTGGGAAACATTGAACGCAGCATGTGCGCTTCAGGTTCCTATGATCGTTTCAATCTGGGATGACGGATACGGAATTTCTGTTCCTACTAAAAACCAGAGAGCAAAAGCTGATATCAGCGAAATGCTAAGCGGTTTCCAAAGAAAAGAAGGAGAGAACCAAGGATGTGAGATCATTCAGGTGAAAGCTTGGGATTATGCAGCATTATTGGATGCTTATGCGAAAGCAGAGCATTTTGCAAGAACAGAAAGTGTTCCTGTAGTAGTACATGTGGTAGATGTTACTCAACCTCAAGGGCACTCTACATCAGGATCTCACGAAAGATATAAAAATGAAGCGCGTTTAGCTTGGGAAGCTGAGTTTGACGGGTTGGTGAAATTCAAAGAGTGGATTCTAAACTATTCTATTGAAATTGATGGAAAAGAAGAGGTAATTGCTACGGCTGAAGAATTGGATGCTATTGATGAAGAAGCTAAAAAAGTTGCTAAGGCTGGACAAAAAACAGCTTGGGATAACTATCAGGCTGCTATCAAGGAATTAATTCAGTCTATTGTTCCTTTAGTAGAAAACCTTAAAGGTCAGAATACGGAAGTAGAAACAGCGCTTACTCACTTCAACAAATTGGTTTCAAAAGCGAAGAAAGATGTATTCCATTTGGCGAGAAAAGCTTTATTGGCAACAAGAGGTACCAATTCTGCAGAAAGAAATCAGTTGATGCAGAAGTACAATGAAGCCTCTGAAGTTGAAAAAGATAATTATTCATCTCACTTATATTCTGAATCTGAGTGGAAAGCTGAAAACATTCAGGAAATTAAACCTGTTTACTCAGACAACTCTGAAGATGTAGATGGAAGAGTCGTGATCAGAAATAATTTTGATAAAATCTTTGAAAAATATCCTGAAACATTAATCTTTGGAGAAGATACCGGAAACATCGGTGACGTAAACCAGGGATTAGAAGGTATGCAGGAGAAATACGGAGCATTGCGTATTGCTGATACCGGAATTCGTGAAGCGACAATTCTTGGACAGGGAATTGGTATGGCCATGAGAGGGTTGAGACCAATTGCTGAGATCCAGTATTTAGACTATGTTCTTTACTGTCTACAGGGAATGAGTGATGATCTGGCAACAGTACATTATAGAACCAAAGGAGGACAGAAAGCTCCATTAATTATCAGAACAAGAGGCCACAGATTGGAAGGAATCTGGCATTCAGGTTCTCCAATGGCGGGAATTCTTAACCTTTCAAAAGGTATTTTAGTATTGGTACCAAGAAATCTTACGAAAGCTGCCGGATTCTATAACACAATGCTTCAGGCAGACGAACCTGCAATCATCGTAGAATGTCTGAACGGATACAGATTAAAAGAAAAGCAACCTGATAACCTAGGAGAATTCACTGTTCCTGTAGGTAAAATTGAAGTGACAAAAGAAGGAAAAGATGTTACTCTGGTAACTTACGGTTCTACTTGGAGAATTGTAACAGAAGCTGCTAATGAACTAGAAAAATTAGGAATTTCTGCAGAAGTAATCGATATCCAGTCATTAATTCCTTTCGATTTATCTCACGAAATTGCTGAAAGCGTTAAGAAAACGAATAGATTAGTAGTGATTGACGAAGATGTAGAAGGTGGAACTACTGGATTTATCTTACAGCAGATCTTAGAAAAACAGAAAGCTTTCAGATATCTGGATTCAGATCCGTTAACGATCTCTGCTAACGATCACAGGCCAGCGTATGCAAGTGATGGTGACTATTTCAGTAAGCCGTCTGCAGATGATATGGTAGAAAAGATCTACGCTATGTTTAATGAAACCAATCCTCAGAAATATCCAGCGATATTCTAATTAGGATTAAAGATAAATATGAACCGCTTTCAAAAGGAAGCGGTTTTTTTGATTATAATGCCGGGATTATCAGGTAGAAATTGTTTTTTTATCAGTAGTTATTCAGTTTTGCTTTTGTCATGATAAAAAATATATGCATTTTTATAGTGAAAACGCTTTCCATGGATTACAATAAAAAATTATTTCAATTATCACTCTTATTTTTAAGTGTTTTATTCTATTCTCAATCCGACAAAAAAGAGGTTTTGCATGGGAATTTTACCTATCTGTTAAAAGCTAAAATAAATATACAGACTCCTGATTATATACACGAAGAACTTTTCTCATTATACATAGGTGAAAATCGTAGTTTTTTTGCGAGTGCCCAATCTCTTAAAAAAGATACAGTGATGGCAAACTCTATTGTATCCACCAAAAACCCTGATGGAAGTATAGTCATGAGTCTCAAAAACGGTACATCACTGCCAAAAACAAAATTTCCTTATACCATTATACAATCTAATGAAAAAATACAGTACTTTCAACCGGTGGGGATGGCAGTACTTACTTATAAAGAGCCAATAATAGGGAATTGGAAACTCATTGATGAAACAAAAACGATTAATACAATTACCTGTAAAAAAGCAACAGTTACCTATAAAGGAAGAAACTGGATTGCATGGTATTCGACCGAAATTCCACTTCCTTATGGTCCTTACAAATTCAGTGGATTACCAGGATTAATCATCAAAATAGCAGATGAAAAAAATGAATATGATTTTGAACTCGTAAAATCTGTACCTACTTCTGAATTGGAAGGAAAATTCATTAATATAAAGAAAACACGATATACTGAGGCTATTGAAACTACCCAACCGAAATTTCAACAGGCACTAAAAGCCCATAATGAAAATATTGCAGCCGTATTGGCTAGTTCTGGAACTACTATCTTAGGGGGCCAGGAAAAGATCAATCAAAGGCAGAAAGAATTAGATCTGAACAGAAAGTATTTAAACCCTATAGAACTGGAATAACTTATATCAGGTTAGGATAACGGGCTGTCTGATGCAACAGCCCATTTAATATTAATCCTCTTCAGCTAGAGTAATCCGCAGTTTATTTAAAGTACTCATCAAAGTTATACTTGCATTCAATTCCACGAATTCCCGTTCTGTAAAATACTGTAACAACCTTTCCCTGATTTCCTGTATATTATCATTGTGGTAAGTTATAGCTTCTGTCCAGCTCAAAACAAGCTTCTGTTTTACATCAAAGGCATTGGTGTGTTTCCACCCGGGTAATCTGTTAATGACATCCTGTTCAATACCAAAATTAAGAAGTTCTTTGGCGTGATAACTGCAGCAGTAAGCACATCCGTTGATTTGTGATACGCGAAGTTCTGCCAATGCAATCAGTTTTTCATCAATGCCAGACTTTCTGATGCTGGAATGGGCTTTATACAGATGACCAATGGTTTCTTTCGCAATTTCTTTGTAATTCATAATGACAATTTTTTCTACAAATTTGCGCCAGAAACAGTTGTGAAACTCTATCCTTACTTTTTCGTGTTATACTAACCTTTTTGAAAGTAGGTTATCTATGATGGTTTAATTGATCAAGGAATATATAATTAATATTTAGTGATTTATTTTAAATTACTTATGTAGTTTTTGAATGTGTGTTTAATATTTTAATCAAAATGACATTTTTGAAGTAATATGTGTTAATTTTACTTTAAAATATTTTATGAGAAACCCTAAGTGGCAGAGAGATGAATTGATCTTAACGTTGAATTTGTATTATAATCTTGATTCTAAGTTATTTACGAATACTAATTCTAAGATTATTGAGTTGTCTAAACAATTAAATAGCCTTCCCATATATTCACAAGAAGAGAGAAATTTGAATTTCAGAAATGCCAATGGTGTGGCTATGAAATTAAGTAATTTTATGGCTATTGATATAGATAATACGAATAGAGGATTATCAAGTTACTCTAAAAAAGATGAAGAAATTTTCAATGAATTTTATGGGAGAATAAATGAATTAAAGCAGATTGCTAACTTAATTTTGAATTCAATTCAGGAGAAAGAAGTATTGATTCAACTTTACAGTATAGAAAATGAATCTGATCATGTTATGGAAGGCTCTGAGGGGGGTGTTTTATATAAGCTTCACAAATTAAGAGAGCGAGATAGTGGACTGATAAATAAGAAAAAACAAAAAGTACTAAAGGAGATGGGTAAGCTAGAATGTGAAGTTTGCAGTTTCAATTTCTATGATATCTATGGAGAACTTGGATATAAATTTATTGAATGTCATCATATAAGACCATTGTCGACTTATGAATCTAAACAGAAAACCACATTGGAAGACTTGGCTTTGGTATGTTCAAATTGCCATAGGATGCTCCATAGGAATATTAAAGATATGTCTATTGAAAGACTAAAGGAGATTATTAATAATAATTAAAAAAGGTAAGGATATACAATATTATATATGAATTTGTATATAATTTTAAATTTTAATGGCCTTTTTCTTTATCAATTCGATACACTCTTCCGAATAGGTTCCTTTCACCTGATATTTCGCTTCCCATTCCTCCAGAAGATATAAAATAGGTAATAAGGCTAATCCTTTTTCTGTAAGAGAATATTCTACTCTTGGAGGAAGTTCCTTAAATTCTTCACGAATTACTAAACCATCAGCCTCCATTTCACGCAGCTGATCAGTCAATACCTTTCTGGAGATCACATTAATACGCACAGCAAGTTCTCCAAAACGTAACTTTCGGTCTTTAATCACCAATACAATAATTGGTTTCCATTTGCTTCCCAAGGCGGCCATTGCTTTGCCTAAAGGACAGCTGTATTGCATTAATTCGTTCTTTTTCATACGTTACTTTGATGTTACTAATGTAAGTTACTGCGAAGTTACCACTATTTTTTTAATAAAAGATACAAAAACGAACTATTATTAGTTACTTTGTGTAACAATTATAAAATGTTATTTTAAATATGAACACATCATCATTATTTAAACCGTTTCAATATAAGAATCTACAGCTTAAAAATAGAATCGTAATGGCTCCTATGACCAGAGCTCAATCTGACAATGGAGTTCCTACACAGAACATAGCTGATTATTATGGAAGAAGAGCTGCTTCAGAAGTAGGATTAATACTTTCAGAAGGAACTGTTATCAACAGACCAGGTTCAAAAAATCTGCAGAATATCCCGGATTTCTATGGAAATGAAGCTTTAAACGGCTGGAAAAACGTAATTGATACCGTACATCAGAATGGTGGGAAAATGGGACCTCAGATCTGGCATGTTGGAGATACCAGAATGTCAGAAGACTATCCGTTATTACCGATGGAAAAAGCTTTCACAATGACGATTGAAGATATTCAGGATACAATTGCACAGTTTGCTGCTTCAGCAAAAGCAGCGAAAGATCTTGGTTTCGACTGTCTTGAAATTCATGGTGCACATGGTTATCTTATCGATCAGTTTTTTTGGGAAGTGACCAATACTAGAACAGATGAGTATGGAGGTAAAACATTAAAGGAAAGAAGCCGTTTTGCTGTTGATGTAGTGAAAGCCATCAGAGCAACAGTAGGAGAGGACTTTACTATTATTATCCGTCTTTCTCAATGGAAACAGCAAGATTATAAAACGAAGCTCGCTTTTACTCCCAATGAAATGGAAGATTGGCTGTTACCCTTAAAAGAAGCAGGCGTTGATATTTTCCATTGTTCACAGCGTCGTTTCTGGGAACCTGAATTTGATGGTTCTGATTTAAACTTTGCAGGTTGGGTAAAAAAGATTACAGGACAGCCAACCATTACAGTAGGTTCTGTAGGATTAAACGGAGATTTCCTGAATGCATTTGCGGGACAAGGAACGGAAAAAACGGATCTTACAGAATTGATAAGAAGACTAGACAATGAAGAATTTGATCTTGTTGCGGTAGGGCGTGCTATTTTGCAGGACTATCAGTGGGTAAAAAAGATCAAAGAAGGGAATACAGGAGAAATTCTGGACTTTACAGCAGAAAGTATGGGCGTATTATTTTAATAGGAATGATGAATAGTTAATGAGTTTCGCTGTCAATTTTTTTACAGCATATTTTATTCTTGCGAAGCAAATTAATCATTCACGATTCATATTAATTATCATAATTCACTTTATTTTATATTTAATTTTCACCTATTTATTAAAGAAACCCGCTTTCAGATTTCCTGAAGTCGGGTTTTTGTTTTTATTAGCAGGCGTATTCGTTTGCTACACAATTCCAGTAGGCTGGTTGCCCATTTTCTGCTTTATAACGGCAAGGTCTTGCTCCAGGTTCACAGACAGGAGCATTTCCGCCATTGATTTTCTTTAGTTCTGATTTTGCTAATTTTTTTAGATTTTTCATGTTTAAGGTTTGTATAGGTTGAAAATATTATATTTTCTAAATCATTTGGCCTATTTACTCAATAAAAAAAGTTTTCAGTTTTCTTGAAGGATAAATAAACTGATTTAGAGAATCTGAAAGCTGTCTTTAACGTCTGCATCCGTATTCTACCGGCACACAGTCCCAATAGGCAGGATAACCGTCTGCAGCAGGATAGCGACATGCTATTTGTCCATATTCACATACAGGAGCATTTCCTCCATAAATTTTCTTTAGATTTGATTTTGCAATTTTTTTTAAATTTTTCATGTGTAATAATTTGTAGATTGGTATTATAAGTATTGATTTGATCCTTTTAACGGATTAAGGACACTCTGCAGTCTCAGAAATACATCTCCATCGTTGAGATCCGTCTTTGCCGGTGTAGTAGCATGCCTGAGTTCCTGTTGGGCATTCCGGAGCATTTCCACCATTGATTTTCTTTAATTCTGATTTTGCTAATTTTTTACTGTTTTTCATATTGTAGTGATTTGTTTGAGGTTACAAATGTAATATTTTTTATTAATCTTGCAATACTTTGTTTGAAATAGTGCGAAGGATTTAAAATTTGCGGATAGAAACGTTTTTTGCTTTATTTGCCTATCAGTTAATTTTCAAATTGAAGAATTTAATAAAATGGCAGATAAATGTTTATTACTTACATTACTATTTCTCTTGATGTCCTGTCAACAAGAGGTAAAGAAAACAGAGTTTCAGGCTGTAGAAAAAAATATTCCGGAACAGAAAAAAGAAGAATATAATATTGAGAGTCAAAAAATAAAAGCCGATACCATCATCACAAAATCAACGATATTACTGTTAGGTCCTGATGATAAAGAGGTAGAGGAAATCAAAAAGAAACAGGGAGAAGATAATTTCTATACGATTGCTGATGACGCTAACTATTATTCAGCAGAAATATTTGAAATTGTACCTGCAACTATTTTTACAGGGTATCGAATTATTGACTTTCCAAAAGAAAACTATGTCTTTGATAAAAGCCGCTCCGAAAATAAATGGCTGGTCATTGATTATAAACCAGGTTCAAAACCTACAATATACTCTTTAGTAGATTATTATCGTCATATAACCGAAAAATAATCTCTATATAGATCAATATAAACGCGCTCCCATCATGATGGGAGCGCGTTTTTTAACAGATTTAAATATCTAAAACTGCCACGTTAAAATGACAGAAGTGATTTTCTTATAAACCAATGTTTTTAGTTGGTTTCAACTGCTTTAAGATATTCTTTGGAATCGCATTTTTGTGAACTAAAATAGCAGTCGACTTATATTCAACATACGGTCTTGTTACATAAAGATACCCTGCGAAGTCATTGGTTACTCCCCAGGAGTTTTTAACCATATAATATTCCTTACCAGTCTGATCTTTTGCCAATCCTACGATGTGCATCCCGTGGTCATCCGTTGTAGAAAGGTTGTTTAGCCCTTTTTGACGCATATCTTCAGTGATCGTCTTATCTTTTTTAGGCTCTGTAAACAAAGTCTGTTTGTTCTCTGCATTGATCTGATCTAAATCCATATCCGGAACATACGCCACACCATTTTTATAAGAGAAATAAGGCTCAGAAACGTCAGTAGCCCAACCTACAGAATATCCTTTAGTTACTGCATTGTCAATGATGGCTGTAAGGTCTTTCATTGGAACATTCCAGTCAGAATCGTGGCTCCAGTTATCAGGAATTGGAACTACAAATTTCTGGTAGTAAGCATAATCTTTGTAAGAAGATAATTCTACATAATCTTCAGGGTTGATTCCTACTACTTCTTTAGCAAAAGTCTTTGGCGTGTAGTTTTTCCCTTCATACGTGAAGTTAGCAGGCACTTTTCCTAAATATTCATCAAGAATAGCATCTACAGAATCCATCCAGTTGTCAGTAAGTTTTCCTTTAGAAGAAGCCTGAACAAGGCTGTCAAGAACCGGCTTTAACTTCCCTTGCATTTCTTTGAAGTTGTTGGTCGTTTGTCCAGCTTTTAATCCTGAATACACATCTTGTGGAACTGCCCCATACTTTTTGTACATGTTGATGACATCGTGAAGTTCTCCACCGTCACCCCAGCTGATAGCACCGTTATTTAAAACATATAACTTCGCTTTATCATGATAAGAATTTCTTGCGGTAAATATTTCAGCAAGATCTACAGGTCTTTTGCCCATTCTCTGCATTTCAGATTCAAGGAAAGAGTTTCCTGAGTAGCTCCAGCAAGTTCCGGATGAACCCTGGTTCTTTACAGAAGTAGCACCAACGTCTTTTAACGTTGTGAACTGAAAATTAGCATTTTGTGAGTGGTTGTTTTTTAACTTATTGATTAAGTCATCTTGGGCAAACATCATACTTCCTGCAGACAAAACAAAAAGTAATGATGCAATTTTCGCATTTTTCATTACTATAAAAAGATTATTTGTATTAATAGTCGTTGATAATAGAGATTTGTTACAAAGGGAAAAGTTAAATTTGAAATTAAAATATTGTTGAAAAAAACAAATAAGCTAATTTTAAAAATAATCTTTTGTTCTAAAAAAGTTGACCATGTTTCCAACCCCAGCTAAAGTTCCTGCATCTATTATAGTATAACTTCTGACAATGGAAAGAGAATTATTAATAGAATGCCAGCGTAACGATCGCAAAGCACAGCGGAAAGTCTACGATAAAATGGCGGGTAAGCTGTATTCAGTTTGCAAACGTTATTTGAAAAACGATGAAGATATAGAAGAAGTATTAGCCGATACCTTCTATAAGATTTTTACAAGAATAAGCCAGCTTCAGAATCCGGATACTTTCGAAGCTTGGGCAAAAAAGATTGCAGTAAATGAATGTCTCCAGAAATTAAGAAATAATAAAACCTTATTTATTTCCCTGGAAGAAAGTCTGAATGAACCTTCAGAAAGATCTTCAGAGCATATTTCCTTTGAAAAAGATATTCTGAGTCTGCTCAACTTTCTTCCTGAAGGATGCAGAGCCATTTTTAATCTTTTTGCCATTGAAGGATATCCACATAAGGAAATAGCTTCCATGCTTTCCATTAGTGAGGGAACTTCAAAATCCCAGCTCAATTTTGCGCGAAAAAAACTTCAGGAACTTTTGGTGAATCAAAACATTTAAACTTTTACAACAATGGAAAATAATCATATCGATCAACAATTCAATGAAGCTTCTAAACTTTCAGAAGAACCAACCGTTTTTACTGGTTTTGATAAAGTTTGGGACAAAGTGGAAGAAAAATTAGATCAAAAAAAAGAAAAAAAGAAAATCATTCCTGTCTGGTTCCCTTACGGGATAGCAGCAAGCCTAATGATAGGAATAGGTGCTTTATATTTCCTGAATAAAAAAGAAAAAGAGCAGCCTGTAAAACCGGAAATGGCAGAACACAAAATATTACAGGAACCTATAACTGATACGCATATTGTGGAAATAGACCATACAACAAAAGAGAATCTTCAGAAAGAGAAGAATAAAGTGTATCCTAAAGTAGAAAAGGCAATAGTATATAGTAATTATGTTCCGAAGTCATTAAGAATGCCTAATCATGTGTCTACAGCTTCCCCACCAACATACATAGAAACTTCTGATGCAGTAAAGAGTATTGATGAAGTTGTAATGACTGGATATGGTATTAAAAAAAAGGTAGAATCAACAACATCAAGCTCAACTGTTGTCACTACAACAAATATTTCCCCTCAATATTCTGCTGTTAACACATTACAAGGGAGAGTGGCAGGGATACAAATAACATCATCAGATAGCAGACTCCAAAGAAACAATGAGATTAAAAATACTTTTAACAATATCAATTCCGGTTATCTTGACAATAAACCGGTAATGATCAGAGGTGCTGTTTCTATCAGTGCAGAAAATACTCCTTTGTATATTATCAATGGAAAAGTAGAAGGAGCGGATTACTTCAGAAGCTTAAATCCTGATAAAATTGGAAGTTTGAATATTCTGAAAGGAGCTTCTGCTACTGCAATATATGGAAGTAAAGCCTCACATGGGGTAATCATAGCAACCACTAAAAAGCTTTCAAAAAGAGAAAGAAAAAGAATGGAGAAGCTTCAGGAAGAGATTAGTAAACATAAACAGATTTTATCTACACCTAATGAGGAAAGTTATGATGCATTTGTTGAAAACCCATTTGAACTGACACAAAATCAACCTTTGTCAACATTTTCTATAGACGTGGATAATTCATCTTATTCTAATATCAGAAGAATGATTAACAATGGAGAAACCATAAATAAGAATGCGGTAAGGATTGAAGAAATGATTAATTACTTTAAATATGATTATCCGCAGCCAAAAAACAATGATCCGTTTTCCATCAACACGGAGTACAATGACGCTCCCTGGAATTCCAATCATAAACTGTTGAAGATAGGATTGCAGGGGAAAAATATTCCGATGAATCTTTTACCAGTCTCTAATCTTAT
Organism: Chryseobacterium sp. G0162; assembly: GCF_003815715.1. Taxonomy (NCBI): domain Bacteria; kingdom Pseudomonadati; phylum Bacteroidota; class Flavobacteriia; order Flavobacteriales; family Weeksellaceae; genus Chryseobacterium; species Chryseobacterium sp. G0162. Next base: position 4,171,832 of record NZ_CP033922.1, read on the forward strand.
TTTTCTTATTGATGTATCTGGCTCCATGAATGAACAAAATAAACTGCCATTATTGAAGTCTTCTTTCAAGGTATTATTGAGCCAGCTCCGGCCTAAAGATAAAGTGGGAATTGTAGTCTATGCTGGAAATGCAGGGATGGTCCTGCCATCTACATTTGCAGGTGATAAGGATAAAATTATTCAGGCTTTAGATCGTCTTCAGGCAGGAGGAAGTACTGCGGGAGGAGAAGGAATAGAGTTGGCTTATAAAATGGCACAGGAAAACTTTGTAAAGGAAGGGAATAACCGTGTTATTATTGCTACGGATGGAGATTTTAATGTAGGTGCATCTTCAGGATCAGACCTTCAAACTCTTATTGAGAATAAAAGAAAATCTGGAGTATTTCTAACCTGTTTAGGTTTTGGAATGGGTAATTATAAGGATAATACTTTGGAAACATTGGCCAATAAAGGAAATGGAAACTATGCCTATATTGATAATATGCAGGAAGCTAATAAGTTCCTTGGGAAAGAATTTGCAGGAAATATGTATGCTATTGCTAAAGATGTAAAGATTCAGATTGAATTTAACCCGGAATATGTAAAATCTTATCGTTTAATTGGCTACGAAAACAGAAAACTGAGAAATGAAGACTTTGTCAATGACAAAATAGATGCTGGAGAATTGGGAAGCGGACATACTGTAACTGCTTTGTATGAAGTCATTCCTACAGATATAAAATCAGACTTCATTCCCAAAGATAGCAACCTGAAATATACTCTGAATGCTTCCTCGAAAGAGTTCGGAGATGAGCTGGCGACTATAAAATTCAGATATAAAGAGCCTGATGGAGATACCAGTCGTGAAATCACTCAGATTGTTAAAAACATTGATAAAAGAATGGCTTCTGCCAGTTTGGACTTTAAATTCGCTTCCTCAGTAGCATGGTTTGGTTTGGTGCTAAGAAACTCCGAGCTGATTACAAAAAAAGACCTTTCTGATATTGAAAACCTGGCCAAGCAGGGCAAGAATAAAGATGAACAAGGTTATCGATCAGAGTTTATACGATTGATAGAGTCTTATAAAACAACACAAAAATAAAAATTTGAGAAAAAGAAATTTCCCCGGAAATTTCTTTTTCTTTATTTTAGTACACATTACCATGAAGATGAGAAAAAACTATTTACTGTTACTGCTGCCGTTTACTGTTACGGTATTGCAGGCGCAAAATTCAACCTTATATTATTCAGGAAAATTTTTAAATCATAAAGATAAACCACAAAACTTTTTAAAAGTCTATAATAAAAACAGTGGTGTATATGAACTAACTGATGAAGAAGGATTTGCAATCATTGCAGCCAAACCTTATGATACCTTAGTCTGGAATCAAGGAAAAAGTACTCAGGTTGTTGTTTCTTATCAGTTAAGGGAATTGAAAAACATTCTTGAAAGTCAGGTAGAGAAAAAAGATGTAGAGGAGATTTACAGTAAAATATATGACAGTCTGGTTTCACAAAAGAACCATGATAAGTTCAGTACTGAGAATGCCTCAACAATTCTAAATAATAATTCCGATAGAAATTTTAGCAGTGTAAGAAAGCTCAAGCAGAGAAGAGATAGTCTGTATGTTCTGAAAGAGCAAAAGAAGTGGACGTTATTATTGAATGGCGGGTTTACCTCTTCTCTGGATGTCAAAAGCCATAATGCCCTTCCTGCAACTCAGAATAAATATGTACAAGGAAGATCCGGTAATGGAACCCTTATCTGGAATGATCCTGGCACCAATGAAGTGTTTAGCTTTGGACCTGATATTTCTACATTAGCTTTTGATGGAATCCCTTATCAATACGATCAGAACGGCAGATTGGTTCCTTTAGCTGACGGAAATAAGCAGGCTGTACTCTATAATAATAACCTGTTTAAAACGATGGTTGGATATAATAACCAGCTTAATATCAATACGATTATAAAACAAGGATATAAGGAGGTATTTCGGTTTTCATTGGACTTGAGGCAGCAGAAAAATCAATTATACTTTATTGATCAGTTTAATCTGAACAATTCTATTAAAACAAGACTGAATATGGATTTAGGAGGGTATTTGGTGAAGTTTTTCTTTAATTATGAAGAGAATAAAGCAACAAATACCAATAGGATAGGGCTTTTCAATAGAGCATTTCAAAATTCTTTACTGACTCCCGTTTCGTTCTCAAATGCTCAGCAGACCTTTTTGGATAATGGAAAGCAACGAAGCTACAGCCAAAATGCCGATAATCCGGAATTCCTTTTTGTACAGGATCAAAAATACTGTTATCAAAACCGGCAGCGGCAGTTTAGCCTTAATGCAGATAAAACCTTTGGAAATTTTAAATTAAATATCGTTCAGTCTTACGAAAGTAATTTCATTTGGAATCTGGATCAATATCAACCATCTACTTATGGATTCAATAATGGAATAACCAGTAAAAGAGAACAAAATAACAGGTTATATCACTCTAATATACAAGGGAGATATGAATTGGGTAATTATAATTTTAAGAATGTTTTTAATCTTAATTTTATTCTGAATGGTATCAAATCTGACGTTTACAATAGTCTGACCAATAAAAAATATAACTATCAAAGAACCTCTCAGGACTATATTTTTAATTATAATATGGAAATCAAGTCCGGTGACTTTGAAGCTGATTTTAATCTTGGAAATTCCTTTTATGTCTCCAATACATCAGATAAAAACAATTACTGGCTTCCAAAGGCAGCTGGATATTTGCGGTTTAAAGATATATTTGACTGGTATAACTATGAATTTAAAATTTCAGGAAACTATAGCCATCTCAGCTCAGAGCCTGAAATTACTCGGTCATACGCCTCCTATGCTTCTACTTTACTGAAAGCAGAAAGTTATTACCGTTATTTTCCCGTACACGAAGTGGAAAGTTTCAAAGGGCTATCTAATATCAATACAAAAGAATGGAAAATAGGCGGAAAGATCAATTTCGGATATAGTATTAGCCTTGAAGGGGAATATTTTAACAGAAAAACTGAAGGCGATGTTTTTCCGGTATTTGACAACAATCAGTTAAGGCTAAAAAATATGGCAGATCATACGTATAGCGGGTATGAATTTAATTTTGCTTATGATAGACTTTTTCTGGCAAATGATTTTTTTGCAACAAACAAAATTTCATTTTTCAAATATAAAGATATTGTAGGTCGTGTGATATCCGGTTATAACAATACTTCTATTTCAGGATTTCAGGATATTTATAAAACTCTTGCGGAAGGAGAGGTGTTGGGAGCTGTCAAGGGAAGTTATTTTGAAAGGAATTCTGAAGGACAGCTCATTATTGACGATTCCGGATTCCCGAAAAAGGCTGCCGGAATGAAGATTATTGCAGATCCAACTCCTGATTTTGTAATGAAATTCAATCATAATTTAGTCTATAAAAGATGGATTTTAGATATCAACTGGGAATGGAAAAAAGGAGGCCAGATCTGGGATGGAACTCAGGCTGTTATGGATTATTATGGACGTTCCTATGATTCCGGAGAAGAAAGAAACATCAAAAATTATGTTTTTCAGGGAGTATTGGCTAATGGTAATCATAACCAGACTCCGGTGGATTTTTATGATCCTCATCAAAACGTTCATGAAAACAGATGGTCCAGATATGGATATCTTGGGGTGGCAGAAACCTATATTCAGAAGGCAGATCATATAAGGATTAATAATATTTCATTATCCACTTTTTTTCCTCTGAATAATAGCCAGCGATCTATGAAAATTACGTTGTATGTAGATAATATCATGCTCTGGCAGGCGAATAAAGGAGTAGATCCCAACCAGAATTTCTATGATACAGACAATGGAAGAGGACTGGATTTCTTTAATCTTCCCTCTTTTAAAACATTTGGCTGCATTGTTTCATTCAAATTTTAACCCATGAATTTCAAATTTATATCATATATCATATCACTGAGCCTATTGTTTTCATCAGTATTTCTAAAGGCACAGGATTCATTTAAGGATTTTGAAAAAGAAAAAACATATATTCAGACCAATCATGTTTTCTATAAACCGGGAGAGGACATGTATTTTAAAATATATGTAGTGCAGGGAAAGAATAATCTTCCGGCAAGTGACAGCAGGGTGGTCAATTTTGAAATCATTGACCCTTCCGGAAGTGTTTTAACAAAGTCCAAATATAAAATTAACAATGGCTATGCCAACGGATACTTCTCTTTCGCTGATGATATGAAGGGTGGTGTTTACAAGATTAGAGCCTATACCAACTGGATGCAGAATGAGGAAGGAAAAAATGCTTTTGAAAAAGAAATTACCTTGCAGAAAATAGTATCTCCAAGGATTTTAATGAAGCTGGATTTTCCAAAGAAAGGATATAGCTCCGGTGATGAAGTCACCGCAGACTTTTCAATGCGAAGTCTGGGTAATCTACCCATTCCTTTTTACGAAGCGGATTATGTGGTAACTTATAATGGGGAAATTGTTACTGAAGGCAAGCTTATTACAGACAAGGAAGGAAAAAAACTATTGCAGTTCAGACTTCCCAAATCCTTAAAATCCTCAGATGCACTTTTAAATATTAAAGTTAATTTTGATGGATTTACAGAATCTATTTCAAGAAATATTCCTATTGTACTGAACAATCTGGATGTGAAATTTTTACCTGAAGGAGGAACTTTTATCAACGGAACAGAACAGAATATTGCATTCAAAATATTGGATGAATATGAAAAACCGGTAGACGCAGTTTTGGGTATTTATAATCAGAACCATGAAAAAATATCTGAAGTTTCCACTTATAATTTCGGGATGGGAAGCTTCTTTCTTACTCCGAAAATAGGAGAAACATATTATGCAAAAGTTGTAAAACCTGAAAATATTACACAGATTTATCATCTTCCTGAGTCTAAAAATAATGGCTTGATGTTGAATATCAAAAAAGAAAATGGAATACTTTTATTGAAAACGGTGACTACACAGGAAAAGAATATCGTTTTAAAAGGATTTTTCCGTGATAAAGAAATTTACAGCAAAGAGATTTCTTTACAAAACGGGATCAACTCATTGGAGCTGCCAGAAAAAGATCTGCCGGTTGGAATTTGTCGTTTTACGTTATTTGAAAATAATATTCCTCTTGCAGAACGTATTGTCTTTACCAATAAAGATCAGCAACTGAATATCAAGGTAAAGCCTGTAAAAGATTATTATCAGCCAAGAGAAAAAGTAGTGCTGAATATTGAGACTACTGATAAAAATAACCAACCAATACCAGCAAATCTTGCCATAAGTGTAGTGGATGATAAGCTTTGGACTTATGCTGACGATAAACAGAATCATATCAGTTCATGGTTCCTGATGGATTCTGAACTGAAAGGAAAGATTGAAAAGCCTCAGTTTTATTTTGATAAAAAAGAAGAAAAAGCAGAAAAAAGTCTGGATCTTGTGATGCTCACCAATGGATACAGGTATTTTGAACTGATTCCGGAGATTGTTAAAACAGGTAAATACAAATTTCTGCCGGAAAAAAGAGGGACAGTATATGGAGTCGTAGAAGATGAGAATAAGAAACCGGTAAAAGCCAATGTTTTTCTTGTAGAATCGTATGGAGGCCAGATTCTTAAACAAGCAACAACAGAAAATGGTCAGTTTTATTTCTCAGGGATGGAAGGTAGTAATTCTTACAAATTGATTGCTAAATCCATTCAGCCTAAACATAAAGTAAAAATAAGAGTTTTGTCATATAAATTGGAGATAAATCCGCTTGTTAAGCAAAAGCTAAATAACATAAATGTAGAAGAAATTATAAAAGAAGCTGAAATCAAAGAAAAACTGAAACAAATACCACCAAAAATAAATAATACAAAGAAGGATACTATTTCTGGAAAAAATATTGAGGAAGTTGTGGTGGTAGGATACGGAACTTTGATGAATAAAAAAACAAGTACCTCTTCGGTAAGCATTATTGGCAATTCTGAAATTAAAGATTCTAATTATGGGTCATTATTACAGGGAAAAGTTGCAGGAGTCACTGTAACTCCGGCTGGAGAACAGCAAAAAGGAAATTTTGTGGTCAGAGGGACTTCATCAATATCAAACAAAAGTCCATTATTTGTGGTAGATGGAGCTCCGGTAGAAAATTTTAATACAGCCATCAATCCCAATGATATTAACAGTGTTACAGTTTTGAAGGATGCGGCGGCAACAGCCATTTACGGGAGCAGAGCCGTTAATGGAGTTGTCATTATTAATTCATTTTCTAATAGTTTGGCTCAGAATAAGCTGGATATCACCCCTAAATCTTATTTTGCAGTTCTATCTATTCCTACAGATGAACTTATCAAATATTCGGTAAATAAAGAATTTGTCTATCCCGAATATAAAACAACTAATACTTCTTATAGATTTGATTACAGAGAAGCTATTTATTGGAACCCTGTAGTGGAAACTGATAAAGAAGGTAAAGCAAAAGTAGAATTCTATAATTCAGATGCCAATTCCACCTTCAGAGCGATGACAGAAGGAATTTCAGCGTCCGGATTGATAGGCAGAGAAGAAACCACTTATGCAGCACAAAGCCTTATATCTATTGATGCTAAGATTCCACAGTATTTGACAAGAACGGACGAAATGCTTATTCCTGTAGTGATCAAAAATAATTCCAGAGAAACCAGAAAAATGGTAATGGACGTTATTGTTCCCAATCATGTAAAGTTGATGTCATCAGATAGCCTGATTACTTTAAAACCTTTGGAATCAGGAAGATTATTTGTTAAAATACAGACAGATGAAGTAGTAAATTCTAATATTCAGTTTATTATAAGATCTGGAGATTTCAGGGAAACAATGATTCTTCCTTTTAAGGTTGAAGAGAAAGGATTTTTACATCAGTTTTCTTTAATAGATAACAAGGCGGAGAAAATTCAGTTTACAATTCCTGAATATATCAATGGAAGCCTGTTTTCATCTTATTATGTATTTGAAAATGCCGCTTTGAAAATGCTTGATGATCTTGAAAGGTTGAAGAGAGAACCGCATGGATGTTTTGAGCAGCTGTCATCAACAGTATATCCTAATATTTTTATTCTGGATTATTTAAAATTAAGCAAGAAAATTGATAGTTCCACAGAAAGCCTTGTGATCAAAAATCTGAAAAAAGGCTTCCAGAAAATGTTAAGCTATAAAAATAAAGACGGCGGTGTTGGATACTTTAATACAACTGAGTCAGATGTCTCTCTTTCTGCATTTGCTTTACTCGAGTTTACAGATCTGAAAAGGCATATTGTGATTGATCCAAAGATTATTCAAGGATTATCATCATTTATTTTGTCAAAAAAATCAGGGAATGGACTTTTTGGAGTACGAAGATATTATGAATCCCAAACAGGATCATACTCAGAATACGATTGGTCAAGAAATATGTATGTACTCTATGCATTATCTCAGTTAGGCTTTAAAACTGAAATTGAAGATTCTTATCAAGTAATGCTGAAAAGAGCCTTGTTGAAAAAAGATTCTTATCAACTGGCTTTATTGGCTAATGCAGCAGCGAATCTTGGAAAACATCAGGAATATGATAACTTAATGTTTGTTTTAAGTAATCAGTTTGAAAATCAAAAATTTAACGTTGCAACTACCTTTACGGGTTCCGGAGGATATTCAGCCAATGCAGAAGCACTTTCATTGTATATGATGGCACTTCAGAAAGATGAAAAGCTCAATCAGCAAACTATCGCAAAAGCAGCAGATCAGCTTTTAAGTTACAATGGAGGCTATGGATTTGGATCAACTCAGGCAACAAGTTTGGCTTTACAGGCGTTGTCTCAGTTTTTTCTTAAAAATGAAAAGCTATTTAGAACTGATAGACCTGTTATTAAAATAAACAACGCTTTAGTATCATCTGGTTTAAATATTGCATCTGCTTACAAAACCGGGAACAATACCATTAATATAGATTACCCTTCACAGACAGGGCTTCTTTATAAGTTAGAGTATCAATATTATACTCTGAAGGCGCCGGAAAGTTCGAATATTCCTTTAACCATGGAGACGAAATTAATGTCCGAAAATTCCAGAGTAGGAGAAACCAACAGAATGACAGTCACCCTTAAAAACAAAGTGAATAATCAGTTGCCTATGACAGTTGCTAAAATTGGTATTCCTGCAGGACTGACTCTGCAAACGTCTTTACTAAAAAATCTAATAGATAAAAAACAAATTTCTTATTATGAGATATTTGACAATTATCTGGTTTTGTACTGGGAACATTTTGATGCTGAAGAAACAAAAACCATCAACCTTGATCTGAAAGTAGAATTTGCAGGAACCTATACAGGAAAATCAAGCAATGTTTATCTTTATTATATGCCGGAGTCAAAGTATTGGAACCAAGGTATAAATACTACTATTACTCCATAGTATTTATTAAGTATAAGTCAAACCTAAAAACCGCCTCATCAGTTATGGAGCGGTTTTTATGGTTGAAAATTTTATCAATTTCATTTAAATTAATTTTAATAATTTCCCACAGAAATTTATAACGCATGAAAAAAACGATTATAACCATATTAGGGCTTGCTTTATTAGTGAGCTGTAAAACTCAAAATACTTCAGATTCGTCAAATGAAAACAAAACATACAGTATAAGAAAAGATAAAGATCAGGACGGTGTTCCTAATAAAGACGATCATTGCCCTGAAATAGCAGGACTTCCTGAATTTAGTGGTTGTCCTGATACCGATGGAGATGGTATGGCAGATAAAGATGATGCCTGTCCAACTGTTGCAGGACCGTTAGAAAATAATGGCTGTCCGTGGCCTGATACTGATGGGGATGGAGTCATTGATAAAGACGATGCATGCCCAACTGTAATTGGACCTCCTGAGAATAATGGCTGTCCATGGCCTGATACCGATGGAGATGGAGTTCTGGATAAAGATGATGCCTGTCCTACTGTTCCGGGAGGACCAGAATATAATGGTTGTCCAAAACCGAAAGCGATGGTCGCTTCAGAAATTTCAAGTACTGTAAGAAGTGGAGCAGCTTCTTCAAAAGTTTCGGTAGTAAAAAAATCAAAAGGCTCAAAAAAAGAGAAGGATGAATTTCCTGAAGCAGGGAAATTAACTGCAGGAGAGGTGAATGACTTTTCAAAATGGGATTATTGGCAAGATATGGCTGTTCCTGCTTTATCTCAATATAAAGAAGAATGGAAACTATTTCCAGATAGAAGAGTTTCAGTTCAGCTAGTTAATAAAAATAAAAAACCAGTCATTGGTAAGAAATTAAGATTGTTGAATGACAAGAAAGAAATAGTATGGCAAGCTGTTTCTGATAATAAAGGAAGTGCTGAACTGTGGATTGCTCCGAGAATCGATGATAAATCTTCATCAAAAAAGTATTTTATTACAGATGATAAAGGGAAAATATTATCAAGTAATGTGACTTTATTTAAGAAAGGACAAAATGTAATTAGTCTTGATGTCCCTTGCCTTGAAAAAAGAAATCTGGATTTAGCTTTTATAGTGGATGCTACAGGTTCTATGGGAGATGAAATCACTTATTTACAATCTGAATTATTGGATGTATTGAAAAAAGTTGAGAAAAAATTAGCCAATACTACAGATGTTCGATACGGATCCGTTTTTTACAGGGATCAAGGTGATGAATATGTAACAAGAGAATTTGATTTTTCTGATAAAGCTGTAAACCTGGTTAACTTTATAAAAAAACAAAGAGCAGGAGGTGGTGGAGATTTTCCTGAAGCCGTGGTAGAAGCATTAGATTCTTCAATAGATAAATTGAGCTGGAGCAAAGGAAATTCTACTAAAATTATGTTTTTAATTCTGGATGCCCCGCCCCACTATTCAGCAGAGAATATTAATAAATTGTACGATAAGATAAAGCTGGCAGCACAGAAAGGGATTACAATAATTCCACTGGCTGCAAGTGATACAGATAAGCAGACAGAATATCTGATGAGGACTTTTGCCCTGCTTACAAATGGGACTTATACATTTCTTACCAATCACAGTGGGATTGGAAATAATCATATTGAACCAACAACAGACTCTTATGAAGTAGAAAAATTAAATGAACTGTTATTAAGATTAATTTTACAGCGTTCAACAATACCTTCCTGCCAAGCACCTTCTAAGAACGAATATATCAATAAAAAGATTGAAATAGAATTAGAAAATGAAGAAAACCCCAAGATTAAAATTTATCCGAATCCTACAAAAGGAGTGATTAATATACAATCAAATAAACAAATTGATGAGTTGTATTTATATGACTTCAGTGGTAAAATTTTAATAAGACAAGAAAAATTGCCTAAAGGGACAAATAAAATTGATATTACGCCTTATCCGCAAAGTGCTTATTTAATGAGATGCAGATATGGTGAACAATGGGATACTTTTAAAATTATTAAAAATTAAATAATTACAGTAAAACAGGCATTCAAACGGATATCTGTTTTATTTTAAAATTAATTTTCAGAAATTATTGAAAATTCAAAAAATATAATTACATTTGTATCAGAAACTTAAGGTACAAACAAAATGCAACTTTCAGAAGCTAAAGAAAAATACATTCAGACCTGGGGAACTTTTGCTACCAATTGGGGAATCAACCGTACGATGGCACAGGTCCATGCATTGCTTTTGGCGAGTGGTAAACCATTGTCTACAGATGAGGTGATGGAACAGCTGGAAATTTCGAGAGGAAATGCCAATATGAATCTTCGTGCTTTAATTGATTGGGGTATTGTAAGGAAAGAATTTATTAAAGGAGATCGTAAAGAATACTTCGTAGCAGAAAAAGACGTATGGTATCTTTTTAAACAAATTACCAAAGAACGTAGGAAAAGAGAAATTGAGCCGGTAATCTCCTTTCTTGAAGAGTTAAGGAATATTGAAGATAATGATTCGGAGGAAGCAAAAGAATTCATTAAGTTGATGGATGATTTCAGCTCTGTAACCGGGAAAATCAACAATATCATGGATCTGGCAATTAAAAGTGATGATCACTGGTTGGTAGGTAAAATTACCAACCTGTTGAAATAAAATAGAAAGGGATGAAGGTCCTTTTTTATTTCAGATAAACTTTCAATAATTATTGAAAATATAATATTTTTAAAATGTTCAATATTATTTCATATCTGGTTTTCCTTAGCATCAGTTTCTACATTACAATTGACGTAGGAAGAAGATGTTATCAGGCAGGAAAAGCCTATCTGAAATATTTGCTTCATGATGAAGCTCTCTGTCTGACTATCAATAGAATTCTTCTTGGGTGCTATTATTTATTGAATTTAGGATACGTCGCTGTAAGCCTTACCAGTTGGGAAAAGATAGAGAATATAGATGAGATGATAAGAATAACAGCGATACGCATTGGAAGTATTGTCTTGATATTATGTGGATTGCACTATATGAACATTTTTACCCTTTATTTTTTGAGAAAAAAACTAACCTTTAAATAATATTATTATGATACTTACTGTTTTAACCACCTCGTATAATTTTTCCGCTTACATGATCTATTTACCTATTGTAATTACCCTTACAGTTTTGGTATCTCAGTTTCTGTTCAAGAATTCTAAGGCATTTATGGTTGATATTTTCCACCAGAAAAAAGACATCGCTATGGCAACCAACTCCCTTTTTAAGATCGGGTTTTACCTTCTGAATATCGGATTTGCGTTGTGTATTATCGAGTTTTTTCAAATTGAAAGTATTGAAAGATTGGTTGTAGCGCTGAGTAAAAAGATTGGCGGCTTTTCCATTTATCTTGGAATAATGATGCTTTTAAATCTATTATTATTCCTGAAAGGACGTAAACATGCATTGAATAAAGAAAACCATATCAAAAATGAAAACATTGATATTTAAGATCTGGATGTATCTTACTTTCAGATCAAAACACAAACGAACCCGAGGAGATTTTCTCAACCTTTAAAATAAATGTCATGAAAACGCTCAAAAACCACACCCTGATTTACGATAATGAATGTCCTATGTGTGCAATGTATTCCAAAGGCTTTACAAAATATGGTATGCTGGATGAAAACGGAAGAGAAGCCTTTACGGAAATATCAGTCAGAAATAAAGATCTTGTGGATTTTCACCGGGCAAAAAACGAAATTGCTTTGGTAGATCATGATAAGAATAGAGTAGTTTATGGCTTAGATAGTTTGTTGCTAATCATTGGAAGCTCATTTCCATTATTAGAAAGAATAGCCAGAATACAACCTTTGTATTGGTTCTTTAAAAAAGTATATTCCTTTGTTTCTTATAACCGAAAACAGATTATTCCATCTAAAAAAGATAATACAGAACAATCTTGTGTACCTGATTTTAATCTGAAATATAGACTGATTTATATCGCTTTTGTAATGTTCTTTTCAGCTTATGTTTTAAGTTTATATTCAGGAAAGTTTGGGGGTAATTTAACGCCCAATTTCTTAAGAGAATTAGCTGTATGTTTAGGACAGGTCCTTTGGCAAACCCTATTTCTAAAGAGGTATTTAAAAGATAAGATTTGGGATTACCTAGGCAATATGATGACCGTTTCTTTAATAGGGACACTTCTCTTGATTCCAGTTTTATTTGTGAACATTACCCCGGTTTTTCACCTCATTTATTTCGGAATTGTTGTAATCATCATGTTTTTGGAGCATTTGAGAAGATGCAGGATCTTAAAACTAAACTACATTTCTAGTATTTCCTGGATACTGTTTAGGGTAACAGCACTCGTCATCATCATTTTGACTACTCTTTAAAAATTATAAAATAACCCCTTTTGATATGTCTAGAATTTATTTAGAAACTCTGATCGACGCTGATATTGAAACCGTTTTTGATTTAGCAAGAAATATAGATCTGCACCAAGAGTCAACTTCGCGAACCTATGAAAAAGCTATCGCAGGACGTACATCCGGTTTGATTGAGGAAAACGAAACTGTAACCTGGAGAGCAAAACATTTAGGGATATATCAAACCCTCACCACAAAAATTATCAGCATGGAAAAGCCTAATCAGTTTACTGATAAAATGCAGAAGGGAGCCTTTAAATCATTGCACCACCAGCATATTTTTAAAACAGTAGATGGAAAAACACGGATGACTGATATTTTTGATTTCGAATCTCCATTAGGAATAATAGGAAAAATGTTCAATAAGTTATTTCTTAAAAATTATCTCAAAAAATTCCTTCTGGAAAGAAACCAATTAATAAAAATAACTGCAGAATCAATAAACTCACACCCACAATCAGAACATTAACAACAACAATCCAACCACGAAGTGGCGATTTAGATTTAACCCCAGGATAGAATAAAATTCGATCAACCATACAACAAACAACAACCCATAAACCACCCACATCATGAATTTTTTAAAAGCAGAATGGCGAAAATTAGCCATCATCAATTACGAAATCAATCCAGAGGTATTATTAAAATACCTGCCGGAAGGTACAGAACTCGATTTCTATAAAGGCAAATGTTATGTAAGCCTAGTTGGCTTTATGTTTTTAAATACGAAATTATTGGGTTTACCTATTCCTTTTCATCGTAATTTTGAAGAAGTAAACCTTAGATTTTATGTCAGGAAATATGAAAATGGAGAATGGAAAAGAGGAGTAGTTTTTATCAAAGAAATTGTTCCTAAGCCGGCTTTAAGTTTTGTAGCCAATTCTATTTATAAAGAAAACTACCATACAATGCCAATGAAAAACGAAATTCATCAACAAGAAGATGAACTGCTGATCCGGTATTCATGGAAAGACAAAAAGTGGAATTCTATTCAGATTACAGCAGAAAATAAGGCACAACCCATGGAAGCAAATTCAGAATTTGAGTTCATTACGGAACATTATTATGGTTTTACCAAAAAAGAAGATAAAACCTCAGAATATGAAGTTTGTCACCCAAAATGGGACTGTTATCAGGTAAAAGATTATCAATTGGAAATCGATTTTCAAAAGATTTACGGAAAAGACTTTCAATGTCTTAATCATCAGGAGCCTATTTCGGTAATGCTGGCTGAAGGTTCAGAAATAGAAGTGAAAACAAAAAAATACATCATCTAAAATACTCCAGATCACAACCCACACCCCAAAACTCAAACTTCAAATAACTCACTTTCCTAAACTTCAAAAAAATGAAAATAATTATCGCCGCCGGAACCGGATTTCTTGGTAAAAACTTAGAAAAATATTTTACAGGAAAAGGAGATCAAGTCTACATTCTGACGCGCAAGCCTACTCGTAAAAATGAAATTTATTGGAATGCGAAAACAATAGGAGAATGGAAGAATATTCTTGAAGAAGCAGATGTACTCATCAATCTTACAGGGAAATCCGTGGATTGCCGTTATGATGAAAAGAATAAAGCAGAAATTTATGAATCAAGAATTGACAGTACAAGAATATTACAAGAAGCTGTTAATCGTTGTTCTGTTTCTCCAAAAATTTGGCTGAATGCAAGTTCTGCCACCATTTATGTGCATTCAGAAAAACACTTGAATACAGAGGACAACGGAATTATCGGTGATGACTTTTCAATGAATATCTGTAAAAGCTGGGAAAGCGAATTTTTTAGAATCCAAAATGAAGGTATAAGAAAAGTTGCACTTCGTACTTCCATTGTATTGGGAAATAACGGGGGAGCATTTCCAAAACTGAAAATGATAACAAAATTAGGAATGGGTGGAAAACAGGGAAGAGGAAATCAGATGGTAAGCTGGATTCATATTGATGATTTCTGCAGGGCTATAGACTGGGTTATTCAACATAAGAATGTGGAAGGTTCTATAAATATAACAGCTCCCGCTCCATTATCTAATGAAGCCATGATGAAAAAACTAAGAAAAGAGATCAGAGCTCCATTTGGGTTAAATGCTCCGGTATGGCAGTTAGAGATCGCCTCCATATTTCTGAAAACTGAAACTGAACTCTTGTTGAAAAGCCGTAATGTTTACCCTGAAAAACTCATTGAAAGCGGTTTTCAGTTTTCTTACCCAACTTTTGATGAGGCTATTCTTAAATTACTAAAAGCTTAACCTCTATCACAATATATGCTATACCAACCTGCACGGAACTTCCAGATCTTCTGTAAGGTAATAACTGCAACACAAACGATGATAACCATCAGCAATAATAAGTTCGTGCTGGCCTCTTACCAGCAGAATGGGAGACAGTTTTTTATTCTTTTCTACCTTTTTCAGATTCTCTTTAACATGAATATTGGTATCTGGAAGCAAAGCTAGCTTACTGGCACGAAGAATATCCTTAGATTTTTTAGTAATCGTTTTTGCCTCTTTTAAACTTTCAACAATTTTCTGTGCTTCATCAGGAGTAAAGAGCAGCTCTAGATAATCAAGTGCAGCAGGAAAATCGTGGTCTTCCGGTTCTTTCATCCAGAGATTGTCTTTGGTTAGCGTATTTTTTTTCATTATTGTTTTTGAATAGGGTTAAATGATACTTAAAGGTATAAAAAATACTCCATAATCAGAATCGTAGCATAGATGAAATCATCATAAAAACATTAAAATCCTGATTTTTCTCCTATGATGTCTTTCGTTTTAATTTAAAAATTTCATTGTCCATTTTCAAAAATAAAAACTCCTTCAATAGTAGCATTGAAAGAGTATATATAGATTTCGGGTGACAACCTCTCAGGTTTTACGAGAGTGTCTTTACCGTATTTTTAATATTTTCTTGCTAATAGTAAGTTCAGTAGGAAAGTACCGGTCCAGTTACTGTTGTTAGCTCCATTGGTTCCAATAAAGTCAATACGGGCAACAGATACGGTCAATCTTGTTCTCCCAGCAGTACCATCATTGGCAAGACTTACAAATGATGCTGTAAATACATCGGGAAAACTTGAATTATTTCCTGCTGTTAAAGTAGGATACATATTTGTTACATTAAATGGTGTTCCCTGATATTCATAAACAATGGTCATTCTACTTGCATTGGAATATGCAGCAGTATGGGCATTGTTTATTGAAGTTTTACTGATTACCCACCATCTGTCAGTTCCAGTCCCTGTATCATACGTCGTAACGGTATGGTTAGTCCAGTCAGCAATGGCCCCACTTCCACCTCCATGAGGAGGAATAGATAACTGTGCTCCATAAATTTCCACATTACTTGGTTTAGGGAGTACGGTGAAAGATAAATCCCAGGTTCCACCTGTGGAATTGCCATTGTTTACCACTTCAGCATAGGCTCCTAAAGGAATGACAAAAGAAGTAACCGGTGTATTATCAATTCTTAGGGTGTTACCACTTGATGCCTGTAAAGTAATAGAAGAAGAGGAGATATTCTTGATCTTGTAAATTCTTCCCGTATAACTTGTCGTTCCGGTTCCAATAACCGGTAGGGTAAATGTAGTATTGGCTGTTCCATTGTAAGTAATATAATGGTCAGTAGCTAAAACAGAGTAAGTAGTTGTTGATACTTCCTTATAGCCGGCTCTTAAAGATCCGTTAATCGCTAAAGTACTATTGGGAGTTGTGGTGTTAATACCAACCTGTGCGTTTAGGGTTACTGCACAGAATAAAAAAAATAAAATATATTTTCTCATGTTGCTTTTTTTAAATGTTTTGGCAAAAATATAGAAAAATAATTATTATTGGGTGCTTTTTTAATGAATTTTAAGATTATTTTAATACAAATCTCTTTTAGGTGATATTTTTAAATTGTGAAATAATGGATTATTTTTAATGGCAACTTGCATGATTAGTGTGTGTTATTGTTTTTTGCTATGAAAATAATATATCTTGTGGTATTTGTTGAGGTTTTATTTTTTTTAACGAAATGTTAAAATATGATTGGTTTGCTTGTGATATATATAATTGCTTGGAAGCAGGTTGGTATTTAGGTATAATGCATTTAAAATAAAATATTGGTACGATATATGCAGTTTTATAGTATAAACCTGAATGAATTTAATATGTATTAATTCATTTAAAAATATAAACATCATGAAAAAGTTATTGATCTCAACCCTGTTCTTATTAGGCTTATCTATGAATGTTTTTGGACAAAAACATCCGCCCGTTCCTCCACATCCCTCAAAGAGTGAATTAGTCAATCTTAAGAGACAGGAATTGGATAAAAAATATAATACAGAAAAGAAACTGATCCTGAACCATCCATTGGCTACCAAACAGATGAAGAGAGATCAGATGAAGGCTTTAAATAAAAGATACGAGGCTGAAAAACGATTGCTTAGACAAGCGAAATAATACGAATTTCTTGCACTTATTAAAATTTGATGAGTAAAATTCTATAAAGGAAATTTTACGAAGTTTACATGTAACAATAATTTTTGTTGAAAGAGAATGCTTTTTGTGTTCTCTTTTTTTATTTAAAATTGAATGAAAATGGCTTATTGATGGATTTTAAGATCAATTTGAAGAAACGTGAAACATCCAATATTTTTCCTTAAATTCGCATAAAAATTTTTAAAGTAATGAATTACGATATTATTGTCATTGGAAGTGGTCCTGGTGGATATGTTACTGCGATCAGAGCAGCGCAATTGGGTTTCAAAACCGCAATTATCGAGAAAGAAAACTTAGGAGGAATTTGCCTTAACTGGGGATGTATTCCAACCAAAGCTTTATTGAAATCTGCTCAGGTTTTTCATTATATCAACCATGCTGAAGATTACGGATTAAATAAAGTAGAAGCAAGCTTCGAATTCCCGAATGTGATTCAGAGAAGCCGTGGTGTTGCCAGCAAAATGAGCAAAGGAATCGAATTCTTAATGAAAAAGAATAAGATTGACGTAATTCTTGGTACTGCAAAAGTACAGAAAGGTAAAAAAGTTTCTGTAACAGATAAAGACGGTAAAGTAGTAGAATATACTGGTAACCACATTATCATTGCTACAGGAGCTCGTTCAAGAGAATTACCAAACTTACCGCAAGATGGTAAAAAAGTAATTGGATACAGACAGGCATTATCTCTTCCTGAGCAGCCAAAATCTATGATCGTTGTAGGTTCTGGAGCTATTGGGGTAGAATTTGCTGACTTCTATAATACAATGGGAACTAAAGTAACGGTTGTTGAATTTATGCCAAACATTGTTCCTGTAGAAGATGAAGAAATCTCTAAACACTTAGAGAAATCTCTGAAAAAATCAGGAATCGAAATTATGACCAACGCTTCTGTAGAGAGCGTAGATACAACAGGAGAAGGCGTAAAAGCGAATGTTAAAACGGCTAATGGAAACATTACCCTTGAAGCTGATGTGTTATTATCTGCTGTAGGTATTGCTGCTAATATCGAAAACATCGGTTTAGAAGAAGTAGGTATCCAGACAGATAAAGGGAGAGTTTTAGTAAACGAATGGTATGAAACTTCAGCACCAGGCTACTATGCAATCGGTGATATCATCCCAACTCAGGCATTGGCTCACGTTGCTTCTGCAGAAGGAATCACTTGTGTAGAGAAAATCAAAGGGATGCACGTTGAGAAAATTGACTATGGCAATATCCCTGGATGTACTTACTGTCACCCTGAAGTAGCTTCTGTAGGTCTTACTGAAAAGCAGGCTAAAGAAAAAGGATATGAAATCAAAGTTGGTAAATTCCCTCTTTCCGCAAGTGGTAAAGCTACAGCTAACGGAAATACAGACGGATTTATCAAAGTAATCTTTGATGCTAAATATGGTGAGTGGTTAGGATGTCACATGATTGGTGAAGGAGTAACTGATATGGTTGCTGAAGCAGTAGTTGCTAGAAAATTAGAAACTACAGGTCACGAGATCATCAAATCGATCCACCCACACCCAACCGTTTCTGAAGCAATTATGGAAGCAGCTGCAGCAGCTTATGGAGAAGTGATCCATATCTAATCTGAAATACAGAAATTTATATAATAAAAGCTCAGATTTTTCTGAGCTTTTTTAATGGATTCTAAATGAAAAAAATTACATTTTTATTTTCTTTATTCTGTTTTATTTCTGTGTTTTCTCAGAATCAGTTTCAGTATAAAGAAAATCATTTTCCCGTAAAATATGTGTTGAAAAACTCTACTGATACTATTAAAACAAGAGTTCAGAATATTGGTATTTTTACAAATAAAAAATTTTCTCCTGCTACTTATATCAAACAGGTAAATATGTTGGATTCTTTAGGGAACAAGACTGTAATAAGTGAATTTGATATCGACTATATGGAAGTTACAGACCCTCAGAATGTAGTGAGAAAGTTCACTTCTTCAACGTCACTTCGTCTTACTAAATATGATTTTGGTCTTATAGAAATATTATTTCAAGGGAAACTAAGTTGGTATAGAGATTACTTTTATATAGGATTAACGGGTTATAAAATGAATAAAACAGACTTTCTCATTAATAAGGCTGATGGAAAGGTGATTAATGAATCAGGCTTTTTTAACCCTGGTATTAAAAATAATCTCAAAGAAAAATTACAAGATCATCAGGATCTTGTGAGGTTAGTTGATAAATCTAAGAAGGAAGAAGATATTATAAAAGTGCTGGAGTTATATAACAACCAATAGAATACTAATACGTTGAAATTAATTTAGCTACTAAAAACTACAGAAATTTTGCTGTGGTTTTTTATTTTCCAATATACTAAAGACATTGCTCAATTTGTTCTGTAAAGATCATCTTGGGTTTGTAAGCTTACATTGAGCATACATCAAACCTCACAGGTTTCTGAAACCTGTGAGGTTTTTATTTACCCATTAGAATAAAGGTATTTCGTATTTACTTCATCATCATCTCAACCTCTTTTAAGATGCCATCAATAGATAACTTTGTTTTATTTTTAATTGTAAATGTATGATTGTCATTTGGAAATGGGCCTTAAATGAATGAGCCGTCATAATTTTCAAGCTGAATCTATTTAATTGAAAGAAAAAAGAAAAAAATGAATCAATGACTGAATTATGTGTTAAAATAATTTTAAAATCGCATATTTATAAAAATTAATCATATTATATCAAGGTGTTTTCTTACATTTATTCTATGAATTTTGAGAAAGTAGGACTTGTTTTGTCAGGAGGCGGTACCAAAGGCATCGCCCATGCGGGGGTATTAAAATTCTTGAAGGAAAAAAACGTAGACATAGATATTCTTTCCTGTTGCAGTGCAGGATCTATTGTGGGATGCCTTCATGCGGTAGGAAAGACGCCTGAAGAAATTCTGGAATTTTTCAATTCCGTTTATTTTTTTAACTGGAAACACTTTGCATTCAATCAACCAGGATTGGTTTCCTCTATTATTTTCAGAAACTATCTTAAGCCTATTTTTCATGATATGAAATTAGGGGATCTTGATATTGAAGTGAAAATTGTAGCCACAGAATTGGTTTCCGGTACCCAGAAGATTTTTGATAAGGATTTTGAAGTAGTGGATGCCATTATTGCCTCATGTTCTATTCCCGGAATTACTACACCTTATATTATTGGTGACGAAATGTATTGTGATGGGGGAGTGTTGAACAATTTTCCGGCAGATATCATCAGAGATGATTGTGATAAACTGATTGGAGTATTTGTTTCACCACCCAATGATGCTAAAATTAAAGATCTGAACTCAATTAAAGCCATTGTTTCCCGTTCTTATGATCTTCTTTCCTATAGAATCGAAAAAGTGAAATTTGACTACTGTGATTGGTTTATTTCTTCTCAAAAGCTATCTACTTACGGAACTTTTGAACGCGGAAAAGACCGTTTGGAGCAGATTTTTAATATTGGCTATAAAGCAGCCAAAGAAAGCTACGATGATAGCCGTTTTCTTACAGAATTAAGACAAGCCGGAACATAAATTCTATAATAAAAAAAGCAGGAGTACCGGAAGAGGGATGTTTTAAACTTGAAGCAACGTAAATTCGGCCTTGTGCAAAATTTCGTTGATTTAATATTTCGGAAGTTACTATTATAAAAATTTCTAACTTCTCTCTTCCAGATTCCTGCCGGAACTCAACTTAATATTAATTCTTGGTAATTACATACAATTTTACACCCATTTTATAATCTGTTTATTGGTGATGTCATTCTGAATATAACAAAGTGAAGGAAGAATCTAGTTATACGAGAGGTCCTTCCTTAAAATGATATATAATTATCGAATTTAATTCTTAACTATCTGGGCATCCTGACGTACAATTTCCTGGTCATTGGAATCGTAAACTACTAAGGTATAAGGAGCTTTTTTGGCAGAGTTGGTCAGGTAGTTTCTCCAAACCTGATAGCTGTGTCCATCATTACTAAAATTGAAATAATAATTTCCTCCACTACCATCAGGAATCAGCTCACCATCACTAATAATCATGCTGGGTTTAGCAGTAATTTTTGCACTGGCATTCCAGGATTGGTACAAGTATTTACCATTAGGCTGCTTATCAATTCTGATCTTAAATTTTTTAGTTTTAATAATCACGGTTTTTGGAACCTGTTGGAAAGCATGATAGGTAAGGGTATTGCTTTTTGAAAATTCAGGAGTTTCTTTAGCAGAAACAAAAGAGAACTGAGCTAAAGAAAAAGCTCCTAATAAGAAGTACTTAATCATATTATAATGGTTATTGGTTAACTGTTCAAACATCATCAAATATGAAGCCATTGTGTATGCTTTTTAATAGGGTATACACCTCAATGAAGAAAGAAATCTTCCAATATATTATTAAAAAAATAAGATTCCTAAGGAATGACAAACATGGTTTTTACTTACCATCTTTGCCATTTCATAGGAATCTCAACAATATATTTTTAATTTGAGATTTGAATTAATCCATATCAAGCAAATCTTAATTTTTCTGAACCGCAGTATAGCTCGCAAAAGCCTCTTCCAGGCTGTCAAATTTCCCTTTAAATTCGTCAATAGGGCAATCCTGAAGAATATTTCCTTTATGAATAAGAATCACTCTTGAACAAAGCGCTTCTACCTCCTGCATGATGTGTGTAGAAAGTAAAACCGTTTTTTGTTGCCCAATTTCTTTTATCACATTTCTGATTTCCAGAATCTGATTAGGATCAAGTCCATTGGTAGGCTCATCCAAAATTAATAAATCCGGTTGATGAATAATTGCCTGAGCTAATCCTACACGCTGCTTATAACCTTTGGAAAGCTGCCCGATTCTTTTGGATTTTTCCGGGGTAATTCCTACCAGTTCTATAACTTCATCTACCTTAGATTCAGGGATTTTGTGGATGTTGGCTACGAATTGAAGATATTCTTTCACATACATTTCCAGATATAATGGATTGTTTTCCGGGAGAAAGCCTATTTTCTTCTTGCTTTCAATCTCGTGCTGGGTAATGTTCTGGCCATTAAAGATAATTTCCCCTTCATCAATTTTCAGTGCCCCTACAATAGATTTCATCAGGGTGGATTTTCCAGCACCGTTAGGACCGAGAAGACCGATGATTTCATTTTTATCAATAGAAATGTTGATAGTATTTAAGGCAGTCTGTTCACCAAATTTTTTGGTTAAATTGTTTATCTGAAGCGGCATAATTTTTAATGTCTTTCTGCAAAAATAAAATAAAAAAACTCATTCAATGGAATGAGTTTCGCAATATTTATAAATTATAATTATTTTTTTGCTTTTTTCTTAGCTCCGGAAGCCGGAGTTGCCGTAGAAGCGGCACTTGCACCTCCTTTTTTAGCACCTTCATGATTGAGGGTAGAAACCTTATCATACATCGCGTATTTGCCGTTTGTTCTTCCAAAAACCTTATCAACCTGTTTTTGAGTTAAAAACTGAGATTTCCCCACATACTTCCTGTTTTTATTGATGTATTGGATAAACTGTACAGTGGGTTGGCCATAGTTTCTCTCATAATGAAGTTCTATAATATCGTTAGGAAGTTCCAGGACGATATTTTCTTCCGGGGAAGAGATAAAGCCGTCTATAATGAGTTTATAGAGTCCAGAAACGTCTCCATTCAGATTCTGGAATGAAAAAGCTCGGATTGTATTCAGGTTGCTGGTATTCAGGTCCTGATAATTGACAGTATACTTGTCTTCTTTTTTATATAAACCAACAGAATTGTCTTTGCCAATTTCCACCAAACTTTCATTTTTCAACACTTTAATCTGAGAGAAAACTGAAATACCGAACATACATGTAATAAGTAGAATTATTTTTCTCATGGAATGAATTTTAATGTTTTATAAATTGGTGCACATAAATTTACAAATAAAACGGCTAAAAAGCAATTTTATTCGCTCAGGCAAAAGTAATACTTTTTTTTAATATCCATAAGAAATGGACAGATAGGGACGGGAGCTTTTGGTTGTGTGTAACTTTTTGTAATACAGTATTTTGTTTCTTTATTATAAAAAATATATCCACAAAATACTTATCTTCAATTTGAAGAATCAGAAACATGTAATAGGTTGAAAAACAGCGTGGAAATAGGTGTTCTAAAGGAGTGGTCTTAAAAAATATTTGAAATAAATGTTAAAATGCTAATTGGGGCATAGGAAAATGAAAAGAATGTATAAAGAATCAATCTATAAGTTATTAATAAACAGTTATAAAAGTCTGTTTTTTGAGAATGTTAACATGAAATTATCAAATTCCTGTCTGTAGCTTCTTCCTATAGGAATCTGATAGGTTCCAAGATGAAGTTCATGATTGTTAAAAGCAGTGACGAAGTGAGTATTGATAATAAATGACCGGTGAATTCTTATAAATCCTTTTGATGCTAAAAGAAGTTCCAGATCCGTTATTTTATTTTTTGAGATCAGGGATTCGTTTGCAGATAAAGTTATTTTGATGTCATTTCCCTGGCTTTCAATATAAATAATGTCTGCAAGGGATAACTTTCGATGCATTCCTTCTGTTTTAAGAATGATAAAATCGTCTTTTGAATCATTGATATTCCTCAACACCCGTTCTACAGATTTGAAAAAACGTTCAAAAGTGATAGGCTTCAACAGATAGTCTACGGCTTCCAGTTCAAATCCTTCAATGGCAAAGTCCCGGTATGCGGTTGTAAAAATTGTTTTAGGCTTTTGTGAAAGGGATTTTAAAAAATCAATTCCGTTGAAGTGAGGCATCTGAATATCAAGAAACATCAGGTCTATAGCCTGATTTTGAAGAAGTTTATAAGCTTCAAGGGCATTCTCTGCCTTGCCTGCCAGTTTCAAATGATCGATTTTGGAAATATGATTTTCCAGCAACCTGGCAGCTAAAGGTTCGTCATCTACAATGATACAGTTAATCATATCGTGAAGGAGTGATTATTTCAACGTTAAAAATATTGTTTTCCCGGGAAATACGGAAGGTGAAATGTTTCTGATAGTGAAGCTCCAACTGTTGCTTAATATTCTGAATCCCGATTCCTTTTTCATTAGAATCTGAAATGCCATCATAGGTATTTTCAATTCTGAAAACAGAATGTTGGGTATTTGTTTCCAATTCTATTTTGATTTCCGTTTGTTCAGAGCTTTTTCCGGCACCGTGTTTAAAGGCATTTTCTACTAAGGTTAAATAGAGTAATGGTGGAATGAAATTGACCGATGTTAATGCTATTTTCTTAGTTATTTTTAATCTTTCGTCAGCATAGCGCAGGCTTTCCAGTGCAATATAATTGTCAATAATATTCAGTTCATCAGCAACAGAAACCCATTTTTTCTGTCCTTTGTACAGAAGATAATCCAGAATATCTGAGAGCTGGCTGATGGATTGGGATGTTTTATCTGAATTACTGATAGAAAGAGAATAAATATTATTCAGTGTGTTAAACAGAAAATGAGGGTTAAGCTGGGATTTCAAGGATTTCAATTCCAGTTCGGTTTTTTCCTTTTCCAGTTGGATGGTATTTTCTTTTTCATCTTTATACCGCATAAAAAACATGATGGAAATAAAGATAAATGCTCCACTGATGATAGGAAATGTATAATGGAACAAAAGATACCGGATATCAGTAAAAATGCTGCTCAGACTGTCTTTGGGTTCATTGGTGAAAAAAGGCTCAGCAATATCCACAATAAAGATTCTGTTGGCTACTGAAATAAAGTATAAACTCAGGATCAGGCAGAATGTGAATTCAATATATTTTTTTCGGTCAAAGAAATGGCGGATCAGGATATAATAGATAAAATTGGCTGCCAGAATCTGAAAGATCCAATGACAAAAATTATAAATCACCAATTGTTTAAACATTTCTCCGTTGTAATCGTCATAGGCTCTTGCTATCCCAAACAAAAACAAAGCAATCCAGAAAAATAACTGGAAGTATATATTTTGTAGGTTATACACGGTTGCTCTGGTTTTCATCATCATCAAAAATAAAAAATCTTAAGACATGGTTTGCCGAATTGATGTCAAATCCCATAAAATAAAGATCAACAGCATTATTTAAAATTCAGACGACTTATTTTGCTATTGGCATTGAAATTCCTGTTTTCTGAACCTTGTGTTTAAAATGAGTCTTGTTTTTAGCAAGATTTGCATCAAAAAATATGACAAGAGAACGATCAGAAAGGCTTTACGGATTAGATCATCTGAGAGCATTAGCTATTGTAATGGTTTTACTGTTTCACTATAGGGCATTTAAGCATCCGGAATGGATTGATACTATAGGAAGATTTGGCTGGACCGGAGTTGATCTCTTCTTTGTGTTGAGTGGTTTCCTGATTTCAGGACAATTGTTTAAAGAAATGAATGAAAAAGGAACAATAAGCTTAAAGACCTTTTATATTAAACGTTTTTTTAGGATTGTTCCGGCTTATTTTTTTACTCTTTTTCTGTATTTTACCATCCCTTTTTTCAGGGAACGGGAAGCTTTACCTCCTTTATGGAAGTTTGTAACCTTCACCCAGAATTATAGATTGGATGTAATCAGCCAGGGGACATTTTCTCATGCATGGTCTTTATGTATTGAAGAACAGTTTTACCTTATTCTTCCCTTGTTTCTTTTGGTTATAATGCCCTCAAAATTATTTAAATATTTTACTGTTTTAATTATTCTTTTTATCATGTTTTCTCTCATCATGAGACTGGTAACCTGGAATGTATATATAGCCGATACGGATCCTGATTCTCTGGAATTCTGGCGTTCCTGGTATATGAAAATATATTACCCAAGCCATACAAGGTTAGATGGTCTTGGAACCGGAGTTCTTATTGGCTATTGTATGCAGTATTTTTCCGGTTTTAAAAGGATGGTTCACCAAAATGGGAACAGGCTATTTCTTATTGGGATTGGGTTGTTGGGAATTTCATTTTGGATATGTAATGAACAGGCCTCAAAAGAAGCGTCAGTGTTTGGGTTTACTCTGGTGGCCATAAGCTATGGTTTTATTGTTTTATCAGCTGTTTCAGCATCGTCATTCTTTTCAAATAGGAAATCCTATATTACTGCGGAACTGGCAGCTTTGTCATATGCAGTTTACCTTTCTCATAAGGGAATTATTCATTTGGTTCAGGTTCTTTTTGAACATTTCGATCTCAAAACTTCGGATAATGTATGCCTATTGGTTTGTGTATTGGGATGTCTTTCGGGTGGTTTAGTGTACAGATTCTTCATTGAAAAACCTTTTGCAGGTGTTAAATACAGGGTTTTAAACAAAGAGAAATAATCGGTGCACTTATCTTATTGATTGGTGGAGTTCTTCTATTAAAGGCTTGGAGGCTCCCGCTTTCAAATCCCTGGATATAAAGGCGAAATATTCCCATTTATAGTGGTATATTTTGAAAAAATACAAAAAGCAAGATTGATAGTCTTCATCCAGACTCCAAAATATTTAAGAGGATAAATAAAAGGCAGCTTTTATTTTTGATGCTGCCTTTTATAATGTGTCTGTGCTATTTTCAAATGCTTATTTTGAAGGAATGCTTTTTAGTACAGCATTTTTAATAGCGGCTTCCTTAAAACTCCAATGTTCACTGTTTTGAGGCATTTGGTTTTCAAGAATAACCAGACTTGTATCTGTAGACGGAAAGTATACATTCAGACATGTAAAGCCATCACCAAGTCCCGTCACTGCATAATAATTAAGCCCAGCCTCTTTGATGAACCTGATATTATAGCCAAATCCCATACTTTCTTTTCCAAAAACATTATGTTGAGAAGAAGTAGAAGGAGTGAGGATCAGTTTTTGAAATTTTGGGGAAAGAAGTTTTCCTTTAAATAATGCCTGATCCCATTTTGCAAGATCCTCTACAGTAGAAACAATTCCTGCTGCGGGAGCAATTTCATCATTTAAAAATGATTTTTCTACTTTTTCAAATTGATTATTTTCACTTCTATAGCCAGGAACCAAGGCCTGATTGTTTTTACTGTTATACACAAACGTTTTGTCCATCTTCAGCTTTTTGAAAAGAGAGTTTGCTTGTTCTGTAAAGCTTTTTCCGGTGGTGTTTTGAAGAATTTCTCCAAGAAGCATATAAGATAGATTCCCATATTTAAACTGTGATCCGGCTTTAAATGCAGTTGGTTTTTCCCTGTCTATAATACCATGAGTATGATTCAAAAGATGGTGTATCGTGACGGTATCTGCCCAGGATTGTGTAAGGGTTGGAAGATATTTTTTTATGGGAGTCTGAAGATCAAGCTTTCCCTGTTCAGCAGCTTGCAAAATCAGAACAGCAGTGACTTGTTTTGAATTTGACATGATTTCAAACTGGTCATCAACCTTTAAAGCAATTTTTTTTTCGAAATCTTTATATCCATGGGCCTTCAAATATTTTGTTTTACCATTTTGAGAAACCAAAGCCACTCCATTGAATTTCAATGGAGCAGAAGTCGTCATGATACTGTCAATTTTTTTTGAATAGGAAGTTGTTTTCTGTGCCTTTGCATTAACAGACAGCAGTACGGAAACCGCAAGAGTGATAAATAATTTTGTCTTGGTCATGGATTTATTTTTTGTAGTGATTATAGGCTGCTTTGGCAATATCGGCAATAATCGCCTCTGAGTTTTCAAATGTCTCATAAGTATCATGTACAAGAACAGCAATATATATTCTCTTTTTATCTGAGAGTTCAATAATTCCATAATCATTAACGGCACCTGTCATTCCTGCTTTATTGGTGAATGAGGTTCCGGTGCGGTGGGCTACTTTAACATCCTTGGGTAACTTCCCTTTAAGCCTTTTGGCTCCTGTCGCATTATTCAGCATGGCTGTATACAGCCATTTTGTATGTTCTTTATTTAATATTTTCCCGGTGTAGAATTGTTCCAGAAGTTGGGTAGCTTCGTTAGGAGTGATGGTATTGATGAATTGGGAATCCCAGTCCTTATGCATACCTTCTTCATCATTTTTGATGACAATATTCTTGCTGTTAATGAATTGCTGAACATAATCAGGACCTCCGATTAGTCTTAGCAGAATATCTGTCAAATTATTATCGCTGTAGACCACCATCCATTGTATGCAGTCTTCCAGACTAAGCTCTATATTTCCGTCCGGATATTTGTCTTTAAATGGACTATAAGTATCCTCCAAAAGCTCTTCTTTTTTGATGTAAATTTTCTGTTGTAAAGAAAGTTCACCTTTTTCCACTTTATGAAGAACAGCTAAAGCTACAGGAAATTTGAAGGTGCTTAGCATGGGAAGTGGCTTATTGCCATTGATTTGGATTACTTCCTTTTTTGGGGTTCCTGCTGTGACAATAGAAACTCCTACGTCCGCTTTTTTATGGGCAAGAATGGTTTCAATTGCTTTTTTTAATTCAGAATTTGTATGGTTCTGTGAAAAAAGCGGAAGACTTAACAATACGATAAACAGAGTAGGAATAATTTTTTTTAATTTCATTAGATGGTGTTTATTTGAATGGGTCTTTGATTCCCAAATATATGTATTTCCTGTATCTCTTTCTCCGTTTGATATCAATATTTTTATTCATCAGAAATCCCTTTAAAAAGGGGAACCTAAAATGAATGTAACAGTAATTCCGGAATAGTAATTCTGAGATTTTTTATTTTGATACTCCTGTTGTATTAAAAAATTACCACTGACCACCATTTTTGGGAGGCGGATCTGTTTTGCTGCACTGATTTGGGGTGTTTGTTCTCCATTGATCTTTATCTTTGGGAGGCGGATCTGTTTGTAAAATATTTCTCAATTCATTTATGGTATAGGAATGAAAAGAAGTAAATACCATTGCAATGGCTATTGATGTCAAAAGTTGTTTCATTGTTTTTATTTTAAATTTATTAAAATATTCATTCCTGTTTACATAATTTTTAGAGATATTAGCCGTTACCTTGATAAGGATGATGATTGAAACCATAAATCCATTAAACAAATGTTTATATTTTTATGATATAAGATTTATCATAATTACAGTCAGAGATCAGAGGTGTCAAAGATCTTGTCATGGAAAATAAGCAGCAAAAAGATAGAGTGATTGAACCCAAAAGTATAAGAAATTAGCAAAAATAAATAAGAAGAAAAGATTTATTTCTATTGATTATCAACTTGTATGAATAGCATCGTTAACATTAATGGTGCTATTTTTTTGTTTTTAAATCAGTGTAAATTTTCGAACACTCTTATAATTTTAATCTCTTGTCTAAGAGATCTGTTTATAGGGTATTATAGAGCTTTATAATAAAAAGACACCATTGACTGAAAATGGTGTCTTACTTGAAATATATTAAAATTGTTTTGTTCCTTATCTAGTCATTTTGTTTGATTTGAGGGTTATTATTAATCTCTTTATTCGGGATTTGGAATTTAAATTTATCCGGTGTGAGGTTAAACCTTCCAAAAGTATGGTTGGTTCCTGTGTATATTCTTTCTAAAGGAGTATTCAATCTCTTCATATCAAACCAGGCGTAGCCTTCACCCCAAAGTTCAATTCTTTTTTGAAGGATAATTTCATTAATCAGATCGGCTCCTGTTTTGGTAGACAGCGTATAGGCTTTGTCTCTTTTGGATGCAATTTCAAATAATACTTGCTTTGCTTCCGCTTCTCTTCCTTGCCTTGCAAGAGCTTCCGCCTCAATATAATATAAAGAAGAGGCTCTGATGTAGATATAATCACCTTCAAACATGCTTGGATCTTTAAATTTCCAGCTTACATAGGCAGGATAGTTTTTAGTCTTTCCGTTAAAGGTATACTTGGCAGGCTGGCTTCCATTAAATACTTTTTTACGGTAATCAGTATCCGGAATAGCATCGTACAAACGTTTGTCAATAAGTTTATAAATCTGGGCAGCTCCTGCATATCCTTCATTGGTATTATCAAACATAGAGAAGAAAGAAGCATAATAATTTCCGATACTCATGGTAGAAATTGTATTATGGAATCCCCAGATCACCTCAGGATTGCTGATATTGGAAAACCCGGTAGTAGTATAATCGTTTTCTGTCATCAGGGCAATCCCTTGTTTACCATCTGCGGCATATTTTACGGCTTTGGCGTAATCTCCAATTTGTAGGAATATATCGGCAGCAATAGCTTTAGCTGTTCTCTGATCAATCTGGGCTCTGGATGGACGGGCAAAGCTCTCCAAAAGAACAATAGATTCTTCAATATCCTGACCAATCTGTGAATATACTTGTTCTACCGTTGATCTTGGACGTCCCTGGCTGGGATTATCCGTAGTAAGTACCAATGGAAGCCCCGGATCAGACTGATGCCCTTTATAATCATTGGCATAAAAACGGATCAGATGAAAGTAAGAATAAGCTCTTAAAGCAAGCAGTTGTCCTTTAATCGCTTGATTTTTAGGACTTGTATCTGCTTTTAAATCACTAAGAAGTTTATTGATAATGAATATTCTTGCATAAAAAGTGGTCCATACAATTTCTGAAGCCAAATTACTGGCATTGGTAGCTTCATAATTATAAAACATTCCCAAATGCTGATTTTTTGCCTGTATCACATCATTTGACATTAAATCTGCACCGGCTTTTATTCCCATGATTCCGAAGTCTGAGTGAGATCCAATGTTTCCTCCTGCACCATTACTGCGAAGGTCAAGATAGATTCCGCCAAGGATCTTTTCAGGCTTTGACTGATCCTCATTCAGTTGCTCACCGGAAATATCGCCCTCCGGTAAAGTATTGAGATCATTAGCACAGCCCGTCGTAATGAAAGTTACGGCTAAAGCTGATATAAAGTATTTTATTGTTTTCATAATTTCTTTTAAAATGTTAGTTTAAAACCTAGTGAAACACTGGATAATAAAGAGTATTTGTAAGCATCGGAAACTCCTGTTAATGAGGCTCTCGGATCATATCCTTTTCTCTTGGACCATAGATACAGGTTGTTTCCGGTAGCATAGATTTTTAATGCTGATAACCCGATCTGCTTTGTAAAATCATCAGATAACTGGTATGATAATGTTACATCCTGAAGACTGATATAATCAGACTTAACCAGGTACAACGTAGAATGTCCGTTCTGGTTGGTAGAAGTAAGGTCTACACGTGGCAGGGCTGCCGTCGGGTTTTCCGAAGTCCATGTTTTATCAAGATCAGTAGTGTAGTTAGAGCCGTAAGTGTCAGAATGGAATAAAGATCTGTAAATGTCATCATATCCGTATCCGCCAAACTGATAAGCGAAATTAACAGAAAGATTTACCCTTTTATAGGTAATATCCGTTCCAAATCCACCATTTACCTTTGGAATTGCTGATTTTCCGGTATTGTAGTCACTGGCTTCCTTATAATTATTGGTAACCGTTTTTTCTACCTGCTGAGTGGTTGGGTTTATGGTGTTTTTATACCATAATGCATCTCCGTTTTCAGGGTTTACTCCGGCAAATTCTTTTAAATAATAGGTATACCGGTCACCACCCTCCGCAAGAACAAACAATCCTGAAACCAGACCTGTAGCTCTTTGCTGTTCCGGTAACTTGGTGATCTTGTTTTTATAATGAGTGGCGTTAGCATAAAAATTCCACTGAAGATCTTCTGTTCGGAGAATATCTACACTGATATTGGCCTGTATCCCTTTGTTGTACATGTCTCCAATATTTCCATACTTCACATACGAACCTGAGTTGGATATTGCTAAAGGAAGCGTATAGATCATATCAGATACCTTTCTCTCAAAGTAATCAGCATTTAGATTTATTCTATTGTCGAGTAGAGAGAGCTCAAAACCAGCATTCAGGTTTTTGGAAGTTTCCCATTTTAAGTCCCTGTTTCCTTGTTTTTTTAAAGTAAGTACAGGTTTTCCATCTCCAAAATCATTAATTCCATAGATGTCCTGATAAGCATAATAATCTCTGGTAGTGCTGTTCAGAAGGATATTGTCATTTCCCTGTTGTCCATAAGAGACTTTTAGTTTCAATGCATTAATCACCTTGTTGTCTTTAAGGAAGTCTTCTTTGGCCACATTCCATGCGGCTCCTAATCCATAAAATGTCCCCCATCTGCTTTCCGGAGCGAAGACTGAAGAACCGTCTCTACGTACATTTGCATTAAAAAAATATTTACCATCATAGTTATATAATAATCTGGAGAAATAACCTTCTACCGCATATTCATAACCGTTTCCAGACAGATCTGTGATTTTTACGGCATTATCAAAAGCCCATGATTCAGGTAATAAAAGTTGTTGTTTCGTTCCGGAAAACCCTTCGTTCTTTGTTTTATTCAATTCATGACCCACAAGAATATTGAAGTTATGTTTATCGAATTTCTTTTGATAGGTAAGCAATTGCTGATGATTGAGGGTATAGTTGAATATAGATTCCTGAGAAATATTACCCCCTACAGAGGAAGAAGTTCCTCCAAATGTATTTCCAAACTGAAGGTTTCTCAAATTTTCAAGATAAGCCCCAAAACTGTAAGTGAAATCCAGGCCTTTGATGATTTCATAGTTCAATCCCAGATTGATATTGCTGATATTGCTGACTCTTTGAGATTTATCCTGCTGAAGATTTCCTACCGGATTTTCAAAAACAGCATAAGATCTTGTAGCACCGTTTGGCCCCTGTCCGTCTCCATAATCATACAAAGCATTTCCGTGGTTGTCATACAGTTGCTGGTAATTATCATTTCTAAGAAAAACCGGGTAGAAAGGAGCTATATTTCTCGCAAACTGGAACGGATTGGAAAATCCACCCGTTTCTCCGAAATTCTGCTTGCTGTAAGTATAAGAAAGCGCAGTGGTTAATCTTAACTTTGGGGTGATAGAGTAGTCTACGTTGGATCTTATCCCAAACCTTTCAAAACCAGAAGAAATAAGATATCCCTTATCGTCCAGATAGTTTAAAGACGTATATGATTTTACCTGGTCACCGCTGGCATTGATTCCAACTGTAGCTTCCCTTCTTAAAGCAGGTCTGAAAAGAAGTTTTTTCCAGTTATCCTGATATAGCAGCTTCGCATTTTGGTTAAAAGAACCGTCCGGAGCAATCAGTTGACTAAACGGTACATTGTAAGCATTATATCCAAGCCCGTTCAATCCTGAAAGTCCTGCAGCATGGGGAGTAGTGGTGGAGGGAACAGCACCCGGCTGCTTCTGTCTTGCAATTTCTCCGATTCTTCCCCTGTTATAGTACGCTGTATAATAGTCCTGCGGTGAAGTGTAGACCGAATAATCCTCAATAGATCTGAAGTTAACCCCGGTCTTTACATCAAGATCCACACTTAGTTTCTTGTTTTTACCTCTTTTAGTATTTACGATAATAACTCCATTGGCTCCTCTGGAACCATATAAGGCGTTGGAAGACGCATCTTCCAGAAAAGAAATACTCTCAATATCAGCTGAAGAAATACTGTTCAGGTCGCCACTGTAAGGAATTCCGTCCAATACAATTAAAGGATCACTGGAAGCATTAATAGAACCAATTCCTCTCATTCTTATCGTAGGTTGGGAACCGGGTTGCCCGGAAGAGATTACTTGTACCCCTGCTACTTTACCTCCAATTCCCTGAAGAACATTTCCATTTTGAAGATTACCAAGATCTTTAGCCTTTAATGACTGTACAGATCCTGTAATTTCTTCTTTTTTTTGCTTTCCGAAGGCTACCACCACCACTTCTTTGATGGCAGTCTCCTGTGAAAGGCTGTCTTTTTTTTGGGCAAAGCCATATTCTGCGAATAAGAGCACGGCCAATACACCAAGTTTGCATTGTTTTTTTCTCATTATATTAATCTTAGGTTTTAAAAAATTGAATATTTGTAGTACGTTTTATCTTCCCGATTAGGAAAAAATAAATCCCTGCCTCCCTTTGGTAAGGAGGTGTCAGAAAGAAAATGTTAAAATAGAGGAGGAGTACCCGGATTACATAGGCCTTGAGCTTATCGGGCTTTAATTCC
Organism: Chryseobacterium sp. G0162; assembly: GCF_003815715.1. NCBI lineage: Bacteria > Pseudomonadati > Bacteroidota > Flavobacteriia > Flavobacteriales > Weeksellaceae > Chryseobacterium > Chryseobacterium sp. G0162. The sequence goes on from NZ_CP033922.1 coordinate 4,206,060, forward strand.
TACAATAATGTGCCTATTTCTTTGGGGATCTATAGCATCATCATTTTACACATCATAGATTCAAAGCACATATTCTTAGAAGTGATAGTATGCTGTGAAAAGCTCTGCATTGTACAACCTGTATGTTGAACAGTAACGGCAGACATGATTGTGTATAGGTAAGAATTAAAGTCATTCTTATTCATGAGAATAGAGTTTTATTTTTTTAACTGGGTCAAAATTATTTAATAATTCATAAAACTTTGTTAAAAAGTGATATGAGAAAAATCATATTAGTCTACTAATCTAGTGGGGTAATTGAAAAAATAAACTTTGAATAATTGTTTTTATAATGTAAATGACTGTAAAACAATGTATTATTATTTTGGTTGTTGAGTTTTAGGATTTTAAAAAAAAAATCATTTTAAGAGATGAATAAAATTTAATACTATAAGTCTATTGTTTTTGTAGACTTTTTATGTACTTTGCGTCCCATTTCTTTTTAGGGAGCTTTATCCCGCTATCCACTCATACTCCTCACGCCGAGGCTAAGACATAGCATGTTGCGGGGTAACCGTTTCTATCGGGGCTAGGAAAGGATAATGAAAAATGTGTCGTTAAAAGGTTTATCATTTGTTTTTTTTCAGATTGAAATTCTTTTACCAAAAAAATAATTATATTTTTGAATACTGTATTGGCAAAGTATTTTTGTCAGTAACAGGTTACTATTATTATGAGAAAATACCTTACCTATATATTAATGTTGGGATTTCCTCTGTTGGGAGCCCAAACTAAAGTGGTTGAAAAATCCACTTATCAGGAAAAATGGACGTTGCTGGATACAGAAAATGCAGCAATGGCCTTTGATGCAGATGTAAAATTATCTGATGCCGAGATCGCTTTGGATAAAAAATTATTCCAGATCAGGAAGCAGTTCCTTGCCGAAACAGAAAAACAGCATATTCCTTTATACAACCGCTCTTTTAATGAAATAAAACCATTAATAGAGTCCAGTGAGCTGTTTAAAGTTATTCAGACAATGCCTAAAGGAGGATTGCTACACACCCATAGTGGTGGTTTGGCCAATGCTGATTGGTTGATAGCAACAGCGAGAAAATATAAAGAATGCTATGTATATGAGCAAAAAGACAATGATAAATTTATTTTCGGTCAGTTGGGGTTCTTTGAAAACGGAAAAGTTCCCAATGGATTTGTTAACCTCGATCAAAAGCTAAATTCAAATCCAGGTTTTGAAAAGGAATTGTATGATCTTCTCCTTTTAAAGAGGGATAATCTTTGCTCTTATACAGATTATTGGATTGAGTTTGAAAAACGTTTCCAACGCATCAACTTGTTATTGCCTTATCGTCCCTTCTTTAAAGAATATTATCTGAAAGGTTTCCAAGACCTTGCAAAAGATAAAGTGCAGCATGTTGAAATAAGATATGTATTTGATGAATTGTATGATTTTGAGCACGGAAAATATCCATTGGAAAAATCCATTACAGATTTACAGGATATTGTAAAGCAAATGCATCAGTCGAACCCTCAGTTCAGTCTGAAGTTGATCTATTCAAGTTTTAAATTTTTAGATTCCGACAGTATTGAAAAACAACTTGAAATCGCATTTAAATTAAAGAAGCAATTTCCGGACATGATTTCCGGCTTTGACCTTGTTGCTGATGAAGCAGCGGGCAACAGCATTAATTTCTACCAGAAAAACTGGACAAAATTAAACGAAATCACAAAAAAAATAGGAATAGAAATGCCTCTGTTCCTTCATGCAGGGGAAAGCACTTCCATTTTCAATAAAAATATACTGGATATTACTTTATTGAACAACCAGAGAATTGGGCATGGTCTTAATCTGATCTACTTCCCGAAATCTATGGAGCTAATTAAAAAACAGAATAAATTAGTGGAAGTAAGTCCGATCAGTAACCAAATCCTTGGATATGTAAGTGATATGAGAAATCATCCGGCAAGAGTTTTACTGAGCAATGGAGTACAATGTTCTATTAATAGCGATGACCCTGCCGTATATGGCTATGAAGGATTAAGTTATGATTTTTGGATGGCCTATGTATATTGGGAATTGGATGTAAAAGCTTTGAAAAAACTGGTTTTCAATTCTATTAATTACTCTTCTTTGAATAAAAATGAGAAAGAGCAAGCGGTAGAAGCCCTGAATACCCAATGGAATGATTTTGTTCAGAAAGCGAATCAGGAGTTGAATTAATAAGCAGTTTTGTAAATATAGCATAGCACCATTTTCGAATGGTGCTATTTGTTTTCTTATGTTTAAACAGTATATTTTGTTAAGCTGTTTGATTTTCAGGGATTAGGAATCAAATAAAAATCGCAATCAAAAAAAAACAGTAATTTGATTCTAATCAAACTCTAATCTCCCTCTAATATTGGGATCATAACTTTGTGATGTTAAAATTAAAACCTTGAAAAAACTGATTTTTACTCAGTTGAATCCACAAAAAGGCTCAGTACCTTTTTCAATAATGATTGCTGACGGTTTTATGATCTGTATAGTTCTATCATTTACAATACTTTCTATCATATTTCATTATGCTTTAAGGAAAGAAAAAATAATTATTCATATTAGTTGATTTAAGTTTAGCAATAGCTATTTGATGACTAGGTTGCTAAAAATTTGTATATTGATTATAAGTTAGTTGAAATATATTTTAAAAAATTATGACAGTACTAGTATTTACTATTTGTGTATTATTAGGTTCGGTAGCAGCAGGAATTATCGGTTCCTTATCGGGTTTAGGCGGTGGAATTGTAGTTATTCCTTTATTATCGATAGTATTAGGTGTTGATATCCATTACGCCATTGGTGCCGCATTGGTTTCTGTAATTGCTACTTCATCAGGATCTGCTGCAGCCTACGTGAAAGAAGGAATTGCCAATATGCGTTTAGGAATGTTTCTGGAAATTGCAACCACTGCAGGAGCGGTTGCCGGAGCACTTATTTCCAGTGCTGCGCCAAGTTCTTTTATTGCCATACTATTTGGTCTTGCACTTATTTTTTCAGCTGGAAACTCTTTGAGAAAAAAAGAAGAGCAAGTAGTGGAACAGTCCAGCCCGCTAGCAATCTCTTTAAAATTGCCTTCTGATTACCCCAATAATAGAGGAGAAAAAATTAATTATGGTACTAAGAATGTTGTAGGTGGATTTGGAATGATGGGGCTTGCAGGAATGTTATCAGGAATGCTCGGAATTGGATCAGGGGCATTCAAAGTAATTGCTATGGATACTATTATGAAGATTCCTTTTAAAGTTTCAACCACTACGAGCAACTTTATGATGGGAGTTACTGCCTTGGCAAGTTGTGTTATTTATATCCAAAAAGGCTATATAGTTCCTGATATCTGTTTGCCAGTGATGATTGGTGTTCTTTTAGGGGCGATTATCGGCTCCAAAATATTAATGTCAACAGATCCTAAAAAATTAAGAACCTTTTTTGCCGTTATCATCTTCTTTTTAGCGGCAAATATGATCTATAGTGGAATTAAAGGAAAAATTTAAAAGTATGGAAGTCACAGATAAAACAATTAGAAATCTTGTCGGAAATGTCTTGAAGTACGGTGTAAGATCCGTTTTATGTATCGGAATTATCGGGGGTGGGATTTTTCTTTCCAACCATGAGACTGAAAAGGTAGATTATTCTCATTTTACCGAAAAAGAGGAAAATATATTTAAAGTTATAGGCGATATTTTTTCAGGAGCTGTTAATCTTGATGGATCAAGTATTATCTATATTGGCATATTGGTCCTGTTTTGTACCCCGTTTTTAAGAGTAATACTATCTTTAATTAGTTTCGCGTTGGAAAAGGATAAATTATATGTAGGTATCACGACAGTTGTCATATTAATCATTTGTCTTAGTGTATATTTTGGTTTTGGACATTAGACTGAATAAAATAATAAATAAAGGCTCAACAGTTTCTTTCTGAATTAAATATCTAAAAAGTATTCAGATAGTAAGATGGCAAAAATCATCAACAACTTTTATACTCATACATAAAAAAACCTTGCAAAAGCAAGGTTTTTTGTTTTTTACAAAGTCCATTGCTGTAAAGAAACAACCTCCGCCTGTCTGGGAAATACCTTATTCATCAAAACCTGATGAACCTCCAGATCGCCATCTGCACAACAATCTTCTATGACCGTTAGCTTATAATCTTTGTCAGCAGCTTCTCTTAAAGTGGAGAGGACCACGCCGCTGGTTGATATTCCTGCCAGTACCAGATGTTCTATATCATGACTTCTGAGCACAACTTCCAGATCACTTCCTGCAAAAGCACTAAATCGTTTTTTAGTAATGACAACATCCAGTTCCTGGGGAGAAAGGTCAGGATGAATAGTCATCCACTTCTGCATATTAACGTTAGCCATCTGCTGTTTTATTGCTGAGAAAACTTTGTTGTTTTTACTTACTTCAGGCATTCCCTGTCGGAATCCTACAACGATATAGATAACAGGAATTTGGTTTTCATGCGCAGTTTTAATCGCCTGTGCCATATTAGAAATCAATACTGCTGTGTCAGGTAATGAGCTTAGAATTGATGACTGCATGTCCATAACCAGTAATGCTTTTTTTACTTTTTCCATTTTTAGAGTATTATGTTTTATTGATGAATAGTTCTTCAGATTCCTCCAGAAGTTGTTGATCCGGTGGGCTGTTTTTCTTCTTTTTAATTAAAATATTTCGAAATGCAAATGCGATAATCACTCCTGCAATTCCTTCGAAAAGTAGTGTTTTGGGAGCTCCTATTTTTTCAGAAATAATTCCAATCAGCAGGCTTCCTAGCGGCAGCATTCCAAATATCGCAGTCAGCAAAATACTGATCACTCGGGAACGCATTTCCGGTGCGGCCTCAGATTGTACAATGATATTACAGGTCGTAAACTGAGCAACACCGCCAAAACCGGTAACCGCTGCAAAGAACATGGAGAGCATGAAATTGGTGGTGTAGGAGAAGCCAATAAGTCCAACACTTAACACAAGAGTACTTCCAATTAATATTCTTCTCATTGAAACGGTTTCCTTTAAAGAAGCTAAAATAATGGTTCCCAATACCGCTCCTGCACCAATGAAGCTGGATATATAACCGAATGTCTGGGCATCCCCATTGAAAATTTCTTTGGCATAGACAGGAATAAGCGTATCATAAGGAAGAATAAATAATCCTGTAATGCTGAGCATGACGATAATCCAGCCGATAGAAGATTCTCTTTTAATATAGGTAAAACCCTCCACAAGTTCTTTAAGCACACCTTGTTTTGCTTTATTGGGAATAGGTGTTGTCTTCGGAATTTTCATCATTGAAATAGAAATCATGACGGCCGCAAAGCTTGCTGCATTTAAGATAAAACAAACTCCCGCTCCAAACTGATGTAAAATAATCCCTGATAACGCTGGTCCAAGTAGTTTTGCAAGACTAGCCATAGCAGCCGTTAAGGAAAGAGCACTTTGCAGATCTGCCGGATCATGTACCACTTCATTAATCAAAGATTGTCTTGCAGGGACATCATAAGCATTGATAATCCCAAGTAAGACACTTAATCCTAAGATAGGCCATACATTCTGATGGCCTGTCATCACCAACACAGCCAATAAAACTGATTGTATCAAGGAAGCAATCTGAGTGATCTGAATGATTTTATATCGGTTGTAACGGTCTGCGGCTACACCTCCAAGTGCAGAAAATAGAAAGGAAGGGAACTGTTCTGCAAAAATGGTCAGCCCCAGCATAAATGCAGAATGGGTCATACTGTAAACCACCCAAACCACCGCTGTACGCTGCATCCATGTACCAAACTGAGAGACAGAACGTCCAAAAAAATATAAAGTATAATTATTACTCTGAAAAGCTCTAAACGTACTGATATTACTTAATTTCTTCATATTTAAAATAAACTATTTGACATAAATTGTAAAAATGTCAAAATTGGGGTAAAAAATTTTATACGAGCCATTTAAAAGTCATAGCAGTCAAGACCTCTACGGTTGTATTTAATCCGTCAAAACTATTTTTTAAAAGCATTTCACGTTTAATTCCTCGAATGCTGCTCTGTAAAATAAAAATAATAGTATCCAGTTCCTCTGATGGTAAAGGACGGATTTCTTTTGTATGAAAACTTTTGGAAATGGCTTTTTCAAGAATAATCTTTTCTCCAGCCATCAAATGTTGGTGTACAACTTCCATGACCTGAGAGTGTCTTGATTTTTCTTCAGCATTCATTCCAGCCTCTACAGCTGTAAAAAAAGGAGTCTTGCTTTCAGATGTTTTAATCTTTGTCAGACAAAATGCCCTTATTTTTTCTTCCAGTGTTTCCTGTTGATCTACTGCATTTCCGATTTCGAAAATGACTTCTTTTACTAAAGAATTCAAGACAGCGTGGAAGACCTCTTCACGGTTTTTGAAATAATAATAAATAGAAGTTCTGCTTTTTCCGATGGCCTTGGAAATATCATCCATCGTTACTTTTTTGAATCCATACTTCAGGTAAAGTTCAGAGGCAGCTGTAAGTATCTGTTCTGAAAGTTGATCCTGTTCATTTTGTATGGATGAAAACATAAGTTTAGATTTTGCGATAACAAATTTAAAACATTTCTGACAAAAAAACAAATTTTGTCAAAATGTATAAATTAATTGAAAGCCAGAGAATTATTCAAAACAGAGATTCTGTTACAACTTTCCCTGATCCAGATACTCTAATATGTTACGCTTTTCTGAACTTTGTCCTACCAAACAACAGAGTATATTATTAATCAGAAAATTGAAACAATATGCAAACAATATTAGGAGCCAATGGACAGATTGGTGAAGAGCTGGCAAGAGAATTAAAAAGAAACTTTACTTCAGAGATTCGCATTGTCAGCAGAAATGCTAAAAAAGTAAATGATACCGATGAGGTATTTTCGGCGGACTTATCTATTCGTGAGAAGGCTATTGAAGCAGTAAAAGGAAGTGAGATCGCTTACTTTACACTAGGTCTTCCGATAAGTTCAGATCTTTGGGAAAAACAATTTCCATTAATTCTTCAAAATGTAATTGATGCCTGCAAGATTAACGGAACAAAGCTGGTGTTTTTTGATAATACCTATATGTATTCACAAGATGGCCGCGTTTTGAATGAAAATACAGTATTTGATCCAGTGGGAAGAAAAGGACGAGTAAGACGGAAAATGGCGGAAATGGTATTAAGAGAAATAGAATCCGGTGAGCTGGAAGCAGTAATCTGCCGCGCTCCTGAATTTTATGGGCCTGGAAAAACGCAGAGTATTACCAATACATTGGTTTTTAATAATATCAAAGAAGGAAAAAAGCTGAAAGTTCCATTGAGTACAAGTAAAAAAAGAAGTCTGATCTGGACACCAGATGCGAGCCGCGCAACAGCTTTAATTGGAAATACACCGGATGCATTTTGGCAAACCTGGCATTTACCAGTGGATAAAAGCCATCCAACCTATAACGAATTTATCAGAATAGCATCTGGGATTTATGGTAAAGATCTGAAGTATTCAGCTGTACCTAAGTTTATATTTAAGATTGGTTCTTTATTCAATAAACAAGTAAAGGAATTATTGGAGCTGCTTCCAAGATATGAACATGATAATATCTTTGATGATGCAAAGTTTAGAACACGATTTCCTGAATTTCAGGTGACTACTTATAAACAAGGGATCAGCCAGATTAAAAGTGAACAGTTTTCTGGAAAATAATAAAATAGTAACTTAGTGTGAGTTATACATTAATCTTATGATACCTGATAGTGGTTATGTCATTCTGAATGAAGCAACGCGTAATGAAGAATCTCAAAAATAATGTCTTAGAATGCACGGATAATGCAGATTTTTATGCATAATCATCTGTGAAAATCTGTCTTATCTGTGGGGAAAATCTACAGGATCTGCTCAATCAGCGAGAGGTAAGAAAAAAAAGGAATTTTTAATGGAGATAAACAAGATGAAGAATCTGGTATTAAATAGGGTAAGGTTTAGTAAAGTTAAAGTGTTTAGGTAAAGATGAGATTCCTCCTTCGTCGGAATGACAGAGTGTAGCCGATGTACAGAAGAAGTAAAAATAAAACAATTATGAAAACACCCATAAAAATTTCATCAATCAATGCAATGCATCAGGCCCTGGGATTGAAAAAACCATCAAATCCATTGATCAGTGTATTTAGTTTTAATGATGTGAAATTAAAATCAGAGACGATTCTCAATGCTGTAATAACAGATTTTTATGCTGTAGCGCTGAAAAAGGATTGTGCCGGTGGAAAATTTAAATATGGACAGCAGTATTATGATTTTGATGAAGGGATTATGTATTTTACCGCTCCACAACAGGTCTTACAATTTGAAGATGTTCTTCTGAATGAAGTGGAAGGTTTTGTATTGGTTGTACATCCTGATTTTCTTCAAAGCTATCCTCTGGCTTCAAAAATTAAGGACTATGGATTTTTCTCCTATACCGCCAATGAAGCTCTGTTTCTTGCTGAGAAAGAAGAAAAATCTATTATGGATATTATTGATAATATAAGCCAGGAGATTCATGCTAATATGGATTCTTTTACACAGGATCTGCTGGTATCGAACCTGGATTTGTTATTAAAATATTGTGATCGCTTTTATAACCGACAGTTTTTAACCCGTAAAAAAGTGAATAATGATCTGCTTTCAAAGCTGGAAACCCTTTTGGATGAATGTTTTAAAAATGATAAGCTGATCATTGATGGAATTCCTACGGTTCACTTTGTTGCGGAAAAACTGAATCTGAGTGCCAATTATCTCAGTGATATGCTTCGGGTGCAGACAGGGCAGACTACGCAACAACATATTCAAAATCGTTTGATTGAAAAAGCTAAAGAACTACTTTCCACAACGGAAATGTCGGTTTCAGAAATTGCTTATCAATTAGGATTTGAGCATCCACAGTCTTTTCACCGTTTATTTAAAAATCGTACCTCTTTTTCACCCTTGGAATTTAGAGCTTCGTTTAACTAAATTATTTGAACCCCAAAAGTAACAAAAGCTTTGTAATAATATCTTTTTATTTATAAAGAAGCGGTATCCATATGAAAAAATCCATGTGCCTATGTGGTTAAAATTTTATTAGACCGCATAGGCACATAGCCTTCTCGTAGATTATTTTTCTATTAGCTCGTTTTTCTATAATTCCAAATGGCAAAACTATTTAAAACTACAGCAAATAAAGCCAGATAACCGAGTTCTGTTCCTACATCTGCCAATCCAGATCCTTTCAGGACAATTAACCGGACAACTTTGATAAAATGGGTTACCGGAGTGAAATTGGAAACTGTGATTGCCCAGTCCGGCATACTGTCTATACTGGTGAAAAAACCACTCATCAGCATAAATACCATCATAAAGAAAAAGGCAATGAACATCGCCTGAAGCTGTGTGTCTGCAAACGTTGAAATCAACAGTCCGAAGCCAAGTAAAGCCACCAGGTAAACAGACGCAAAGAGGTAAAGTACCCATAAGCTGTCTTTTGGGAAAATACCATAAAACAGATACATCACAAGGAGCCCGAGGGTAAAGACTGTGATTCCCATTACCCAGAACGGAATGAGTTTGCCAAGGATAAATTGCCATTTCTGAATAGGGGTTACGTTGATTTGTTCAATTGTCCCGATCTCTTTTTCCTTTACAATATTTAAAGCTGTGATAAAGCCTCCGATCAATGTAAGTAATAATACCAGAATTCCCGGAACCATATAGTATTTGTATTCCGCTTTTGGATTGTACCAGTTAGAACTTATGACAGACAGTTTTGTGTTGGGGGCAATTTGACCGTTGGGTAATTTAATATTAATATCAAGATTCGTATTGAAATCTGCCAGAACCTGTAGCAGATAAGCTGCTCCCAGAGATGCTTTTGTTCCATTAATAGCATCTACCGATAGATTGACTTTCTGACTTCCTTCCCGAACAAGATTTCTTTCAAATCCAGAGGGAATTTCCAGCACCAGATCTGCATCTCCATATTCAATCAATTCCAGGCCTTCTTTGTAAGAATTGGGATGACCTGCCATCTTGAAATATCCTGATGAAGCTATTTTATGAGCCAGCTTTTGAGAATAGCTGCTGTGATCCTGGTCAACAAAGGCTACATTTACATTTTTTACCTCAAAATTGGCTGCCATAGGTAAAATAATAAGCTGCATAATGGGAGCAAAAAGCATCATAGACAAGATCGTTTTGTCCCTCAGAATCTGACGGAATTCTTTTTGTAATATAAAACGTAATATCTTCACTATAACCGGATTTTAAAGTTTCTTAATGCAAGTGTTAACAGGCCTGTTGCCATGACGGCAAGAATAAGTGTTTCTTTCCAGACGTATTTAAAGCCAAGCCCTTTCAGCATGACGGATTTAATGATACTGTAATAATATCTCGATGGTACAATATGGGAGATCCATTGAAAGACCTTCGGCATATTTTCCAGAGGAAACATAAAACCTGTCAATATCATGGTGGGCATCATCATACCCATCATTGAAATCAGCATAGCGGTTTGTTGTGATGCCGTGATATTTGAAATCAATAATCCCAGTGAAAGACAGGTGATAATGAACAGAATGCTTTCTGCGAAGATCAATACCAGACTGCCCCTTATTTCTATATGAAGAAAGAATACAGAAAGCAGTAAAATGATAATGAAATCGATGAGTGATAAGACCAAATAAGGAATTGCTTTTGCAATCAGCACCATGATGGGCTTGAAAGGAGAAACCAACAGGATTTCCATGGTTCCAAGTTCCTTTTCACGTACTACTGCTACAGAGGTTAATGCAGTACTGACAATCATAAAGATCAAGGCAATAACACCCGGAATAAAATTGAGAGAACCATTTTGTTCTTCATTATACAACTGTCGTATTTCAGGAACGATCTGATAAGATGGTTTTACCGTAGGATTGAGTTCCTGCTGGTAATTACCAATAATGGTATTCAGATAATTGGTCACAATGGTGGCATTATTAGGATCTGAAGCATCAGCAATAACCTGAATTTGTGCTCCTTCTGCTTTATACAGATCTGAACCGAAATTGGCAGGAAAGATAACAGCACATTTTATTTTACCTTCTCTGAAGCGTTTTTCGATATCTTTATAATGGAGTATAGGTTCTTTAATTTTAAAATAAGAACTGGATTCTATTTTAGAGATAATCTGCTCAGATTGTACATCCTGAGCATTATCCTGTATGGCAAGACCAATATTTTTCACCTCACTGCTCAATGCAAAACCGAAAAGAACGATCTGAGCAATGGGTAACCCAAAAAGGATCAGCAGGGTACGCCTGTCCCGGAATACATGATAAAATTCTTTGCGTATGAAAGCTAATAGTTGTTTCATCTTAATCTGATTTTCTTTTTGCTCCTCTTGCCAGTTGATAAAAAACATCATCCATAGTATCAGTATTGAACTGTTTTTTCAGACTAGAAGGACTGTCTAATGCTTCTACACGGCCATCCACCATTACACTGATGCGGTTACAATATTCTGCTTCATCCATATAGTGTGTCGTTACAAAAACAGTGATTCCATTTCCTGCAGCCTCATAGATCATATCCCAAAACTGCCGTCTGGTTACGGGATCAACACCTCCGGTGGGTTCATCTAAGAAAACAATTTTAGGACGATGGAAAATAGCAACTGAGAAAGCCAGTTTCTGCTTCCATCCCAAAGGCAGTTCACCGACTAATTTTTTGGCTTCTTTTTCAAGCCCCAGTGTAGTAATCAGTTCGTTACTGCGTGTTTTTATTTCCGGTCTTGAAACACCATATACACCGCCATAAAACTCAATGTTTTCCAATATGGTAAGATTATCATACAGGGAAAACTTCTGGCTCATATAGCCTATGTTTTTTTTAATCTGCTCCTGTTGTTTATACACATCATAGCCCGCCACGGAAGCTTCTCCTGAAGTAGGATAGGAAAGTCCGCAAAGAATTCGCATAGCAGTAGTTTTTCCAGCTCCGTTAGCTCCCAGAAACCCGAAAATTTCCCCCTGACTCACATCAAAGGTAATTTCGTCAACCGCATTGAAATCCCCAAATTTCTTGGTTAAATTTTTACAGACAATTGCTTTATTTTCCATCAGTTTGCTATTTCACGGGTTCATTATGGTGTTCATTCATGAGGCGGATAAAACTGTCTTCAATCGTTGGGGCTACAATTTTCACCTCCAGTCCGTCAGGATGATTTTGACCTATAACCCGCATGACACCCATAACATCTGTTTCATCGGATTTCAGAGTAAGGTGCATATATTCCCCGAATGTGTAGCAGCTTTCTACTTCTTCAGTGGAACGTACATCTTGTAAAAGCTGATAAATATTATTAGCTTTGGCCGCAAACAGGGTTTTTGGAAAGCTTTTGATAATATTTTCCGGGGTATCAATGGACATAATATTGCCATTTTGCATCAAAGCAATCCGGTCACAAAGAGTGGCTTCATCCATATAAGGCGTTGAAACAACAATCGTAATACCTTGTGCTTTCAGTTGACCAAGCATATCCCAAAATTCTTTTCTTGAAACCACATCTACCCCTGTTGTAGGTTCATCCAGAAACAAAACTTCAGGTTTATGGATTAGAGCACAGCATAAAGCCAGTTTCTGCTTCATCCCACCGGAAAGCTTCCCGGCTCTTCGTTTATTAAAGGGTTTAATCTGTTCGTAAATGTCTTTGATAAGGTCATAATTGTCTTCAATGGTAGTTCCAAAAACCGTAGCAAAGAAGTTCAGATTTTCCTCTATAGTCAGATCCTGATACAGAGAGAATTTTCCGGGCATATATCCAACGATATTCCGGATTTTCCTGTAGTCTTTGATGACATCAAACCCTTCTACAGTCGCTGTTCCACTGTCTGCAAGCAATAAGGTCGTGAGAATACGGAACAAAGAAGTTTTGCCGGCTCCGTCAGGGCCGATCAGACCAAATAATTCTCCCTTCTGTACTTCGAAAGAAACATCATTGACTGCTTTTACTTCCCCTTTATTATAGGTTTTGACGATATTTTTTACTGTTATTGAACTCATATCAATGATCCATTAAAAGATTACTTCTCCATACATTCCGATCTTCAGATAACCGTCATTTTTCACATTTACTTTCATGGCATACACCAGATTGGCTCTTTCATCTTTGGTTTGAATGGTTTTCGGCGAAAATTCAGATTTAGAGGAAATCCAGGTAATGGTTCCCGGATATTCTTTGTAACTGTCTTTACCATTATCAATCCTAACTTTTACCTGTTGCCCTATCTTAATTTGTGATAGTTGTATACCTGTTACATACGCTTTTAAATCAAGATTTTCCGTATTGGCAATTTTATACAATGGCTTTCCAATGACCTGAAGCTCGCCCTGCAAAGCATAATTTGTTAATACTGTTCCTTTGATTGGGTTAATGATCTGCCCTTTATTAATTTGTTCCTGGATTTGTGCGGCAGCTTTCTCCATAGGTGCTTTTTCACTCAATATACTTCGGTTCTGTGTATTGGTGTTGTAAGTATTCAGTTTAAGCTGTTGTTCCGTAACAGCAATCTGTTTTTTAAGTTGATCTATGGAGGCATTGATATCATCCAGCTGTTTACGGGTGGCAGCATCTGCTTTTACCAGGTTTTCAGTACGGCTTTTTTCTCTTAATTGTTGTACTAACTGTGATTTCTGTACTTCGAGCTGCCTGCGTACCAGTTCCGTCTGGTCACCAGGAGCGATTGTTTTTTCATTTAAGGCAGCAATACTGGCTTCAGTTTGTTGCTTCTGAAGTTCTGCAACCTTTACATCAATCTGTCCTACCGGATCACCTGATTTCAACTGTGCTCCTTCTTTTACATTGTACGAAAGGAGCAAACCGTTTTGTTGTGCGGATACAATCACTTCATCAGCTTCAAAATTCCCCGAAGCATCATATTCGTTTTTTTGCGTACAGGCATTCAGAAATAATGCTGCTGAAACAATTACTATATATTTTTTCATGTTGTTACATTTATGATTAATGGCCTGATTTGAATTTTAAATTATATTGTGACTGAAGCAGCTGTATCTGATGAAGAATAAGGTTTTGCTTTGCTGCGTTTTCATTATTGATTTTCTGAATGTATTCGTGGGTGGTAATAACCCCATTAGTGAGCTGAGCTGAGGCAGACCTTGTGACTGCTTCCCTCAGTTCTATTGTTTTTTGATCCTGGCCGATCATTTCTGCGTATTTTTTTATATTTTCATCCTGTTGAGCAATATCAATTTTTACATTTCGGATGAAAGTTTCTTTATCAGCATCTGCTGACTGACTGCTGAGATCATAGATTGAACGTTGATTTTTTAAGGTATAAAGACTTCCCAGTGACCAGTTCAGTCGAATACCGGTGATGTACCACGCTCCAAAATCATTAGAAATAGGATTAAGAGTAGGTCGTCCGTAAGCTCCCTGAAAAAAGGCTTTGAAGGTAGGCATGTAACTTGATTTCAACTGTTTTGTCTGTGCTTCATAGATCTCTTTCTGTAAATCGAACATTTTAAGCTCCGGCCTGTTGATTTCCTCTGATGATAGAATAGGTTCAGGTTTTACTAACTCGGAGGATGAGGTAATTTCCTTACCGGTAAAAATAGAAAGCATTTTTAAAAAAGCAGAGCGGTTTCCCTCGTAATCAATATTTACTGATTTTGTATTCTCAATCTCGGCTTTTAGTTCATTGACATCGCTTGCGTAAGCAGTACCATATTTATAGGCTGCTTCCGCTTTATCCAATTGAGTCTGCAGATTGGCAACTTTAAGTTCATTGAGTTTCAACTGAGCATCCAGCAAAAAAATAGAAAAGAAGATGGAGTTGATACGGTCATTAATGGTATATAATTCTATTTCTACATTTTGCTTTTGTAATCCGGCATTGGCTTTTGTAATCTCGTTTTGATACTGTGTACTGCCTCCATCAAATAACAATTGCTCTACTTCTCCGGAAATCCTGTATTGGTCTTTACTGAATGTGGGGGGAGAAAATCCCATAGGAGAGGCACCACCAAGTAAGGCACCATAATCAACTACCTGAGATTGATATGTTGCCTGACCCGAAATATTGAACTGAGGCAAAAACTTTTTGTTGGCATTCTTAATGGTATAGTCTGCCGATTGAGCGACCAGATTCATTTTTTTGACAGCAGGGTAGTTTTCTCTTGCCAGAAGGTAACATTCCTCCAACGTGAGTGACTGTGCATTGACTGAAACAGCTAATAACCCCAAGCCAATAGTCAAAAGTGTTTTGTATATCATTTTATTATTTTGTTTTAATCATTTGATTAATTTGGTGGCAAAAAAAATTATTTCGCCTTCATCATTGCTTTTATCCAAACCGGAATGAGTTTTTTACGCTCCTGCATCATCTGGCTGAATTGTTGGTTGTCTATTTTGCTGATGGATGTGATCAACGGCTGAGCAATAAATGGAAAAATAACTAATCCCATTACATTCATTAAGAATTGCAGAGGATTAGGTTCGGTTACTTCTTCGTTCTCAACTGCTGTCTGATATTGCTTAATAAATTCAGAATTCAACACAACATCTTTAATAGGTAATTTACCCATCAGGCCGGTAGGGTTGTTTCTCAGTTCACTCATGATAAAAAGCGGTACACCCGGTTCGCCGGAAAGGAAATTAATGTAATTGGACGCAATAAGTTCTATTTTCTTTTCCAAACTGGTTTTGCCGTCATTCAAGATAGTGGTAAGATGATGGATAAAGCCGGACAAGGTTTCCAGCATGATAATATCAAATAACTTCTGTTTACTTCGGAAGTAATAGTTGAGTAAAGCGAGATTGATTCCTGCTTCTTCAGCAATATCCCTTGTACGGGTAGCTGCAAAACCCTTTTGATGGAATACTGAACGGGCTGCTTCCTTAATTTTTTCTTCTGTTGAATTATCCAGATTATTGACTTCTTTAGTTTTTGCCATGTTGCATCAAAGTTCTTTTCAGGGACAAATATACAAACTTATTCTTTTGATTTAATCAAATGATTAAAAATGATTTTTAATGAGCCTTTTTAAATAGATACTTGTTGGAAAATTGTAAAGAAATCTAAGAATGATACTGCTTTTAAGATGAAAGAAAATCAGAGATTTTCAGAAATATTTTCAAATCATCTTTTACATGACAATATTCTATGTGCCTATGTGGTTAATTTTTTTTGAACCCATAGACCCATAGATTTTTACAAATAAAATGAGTGGAGGTAATGATAAAAATATATTGTTAACAGTATATAATTTTACCGTAGATAAAATCTTAGCATCATTGCATTTTCCATGAAATCCTTTTATCCATGAAGAATATATCTGATGCCAATAGCGATTTTGCATTCTTTTTAAGAGTATTGTTTGAAAACATTATTCATTTTTTTATCTTAGGCTTTCAGAATCTTATATTATTATAAAATATGCCCATTTTATTGGAAATGGGCATCCTATTTATTGAAAACTGATGGTGATAAGATGAAATCATTTCCTCTAAATGAGATCAAGAAAAATATATTTTCAGTCTTTACCATAATATTTTTCGCCCAATTTTATTTTCTCTCTTCCTGTTTCCACCCGCCATTTATTGGTGTCTCTTAAAGAATAGGCACAGCCGCAATATTCCTGCATATAAAACTGTTCTTCTTTACTGATATCAAGCATACGCTTTGAGCCGCCTTTCTTTCGCCAGTTGTAAGTCCAGTAAGTAATTCCTTCATAATGACCGGCTGCACGAATTCCACAATCATTGATCTGTTCCATGTTTTTCCAACGGGAAATACCCAGTGAGCTGGAAATGATATCGAATCCGTTTTCATACGCGTACAATGCCGTCCGCTCAAAGCGCATATCAAAACACATGGTACAACGGATTCCTCTTTCGGGTTCCCATTCCATGCCTTTTGCTCTGGCGAACCAGTCATCCACATCATAATCAGCATCAACGAAAGAAATATTGTGTTTCTCAGCAAAACGGATATTTTCTTCTTTTCTTAAATCATATTCTTTCTTTGGATGAATATTGGGATTATGAAAAAAGATGGTAAAATCTATCCCCGATGCAATAATTGCTTCCATTACTTCTCCGGAACATGGAGCGCAACAAGAGTGCAACAACAGTTTTTTACCTCCTTCCGGCAATACTAATTTCTCTCTTTCAAAATTCATTTTCATTATTATTTCCCTGTAAAATCAGGATTTCTTTTTTCTATAAATGCACCTATGCCTTCGTTATGGTCTTGGGTTGTAAACAACTCACCAAATAAGGCGGCTTCTTGTTTCAGCCCGTCTGCAATATGCAGTTCAAAGCCTGTATTTAATGATTGTTTTGCTTTTGCTACAGCTATTGGTCCTCTTAAGGCAATGGTTTCTGCCAGTTTTTGAGCCTCCCTCAATAGTTCTTCAGGTGCAATGACCCTGTTGACAAAACCAAATTCTTTACAGGCAGCTGCTGAATAAAATTCGCCTGAGAAAACCATTTCTCTTGCTTTGTATAAGCCAATCGCTCTTGGAAGACGCTGTGTTCCGCCAAAACAAGGTAATAAGCCTAAGGTAACTTCCGGCAATCCGAATTTAGCTTTCTCACTGGCCAGAATAATATCGCATGATAATGCCAGCTCACAGCCACCGCCTAATGCGAAACCGTTAACTGCCGCAATGACTGCAAAAGGCAATTCTTCGATAGCATTGAAAGCGGTTTGCGCCATGATGGAAAACGCTTCAGCTTCCTGAGGAGTCATTCCCTGCATGGCTTTGATGTCCGCACCGGCAACAAAAGCTTTTTCTCCGGAGCCTGTAATGATCAGGACCCGAATATCTGAGTTTGTTTTTATCTGATCGGCAAATATTTTAAGTTCTTTTAAAACAACTTCATTCAAAGCATTTAAGGCTTGTGGACGATTAATAGTCAGTGTTCCGACATGTCCCTGTTGTTTGTATAATAAGGTTTCAAAATTCATTGTATCTAGTTTTTGGGGATGGAAATTTTGTGGTGAAAAAAGATCAGTTTCCGTTTTCTACGTTTAATTTCCCATTTAAAAATTGGATAATGCTTGAAAAATCTATGGCTCCGTTTCCGGATTCACTCCACATTCTATATAAATTTAAAGCGGCATTTCCCAGTGGAGTAGAGGTTTTGGTTTCCAATCCTGCTTCTGCTGCCAGTCCCAGGTCTTTGGTCATCAGATCTACAGCAAATCCTCCTGAATATTCCCTTGATGCAGGAGCATTTTCCATCACGCCAGGATATGGATTGTATACTTCTAAAGACCAGTTTTTACCGGAACTTTTCTGCATTATTTCACTTAATGTTTTAGGATCTAATCCATGTCGGATTCCTAAATTAATAGCTTCAGAAGTTCCGATCATGTGGATGGCCAATAACATATTATTACAGATTTTTGCCACCTGACCGGCTCCGGAATCTCCTGCATGGAATATATTCTGTCCCATACATTTTAAAATAGGTCTTGCTTTTTCGTAGTCTTCGGTTTTACCACCTACGATAAACGTTAATGTTCCGGCTTTTGCTCCGGCTGTACCTCCGGAAACAGGAGCATCTATCATTTTACAGCCTTTAGATACAGCAAGTTTAGCAACAGAACGGGCTGTTACAGCATCTATGGTACTGCTGTCGATTAATAATGTATTAGGTTGTAAACTGTTGACAAATTCTTCAGAGTACAATTCGGCAACGTGTTTCCCGGAAGGAAGCATCGTGATGACTACCTCTGCATCTTTGATTGCTTCTAACGCTGAACCAGAAGCTTGTCCGCCTGCTGAAACCAAAGCTTCTAAGGCCGTTTTTGAAAGGTCAAATCCCTTTACAGAATGACCATTTTTTACTAAGTTTGCGGCCATAGGTCCGCCCATATTTCCTAATCCTATGAATGCTATATTGGACATAATTATTTCTTTGAGGGTTAAAAAATGATTGAATTTGGATTGAAAGCGAATGCTGAGCGTTTAAGATCTGATCACTACTTCTTTATTCACTTTCCATTCTCCGATGATCCATTCAAAATAAGAGTTTATCCATTCCTGAGTGACCTCATCTAAGGTGGCAGGATGCCATTTTGGAGATTGATCTTTATCGATTAATAATGCCCGTACTCCTTCTGCAAAATCAGGATGAATGCAGCATTGACAAGATAGATTCAGTTCGGATTGGAAAACTTCTTCCAGGCTTAAATCCTTACCTTGTTTCAATTGTCTGAAAATAATGTGAGCTGAACTGGGAGAACCTGCCTCAAAACTTTTAATTCCGGCATTAATCCATTCGTCTTTTTCGGGAGAATTGATTAGTATTTCCCTGAATTGTTCCAATGTTTCAGCTTTTTCAAACCTTTCTACAAAGTCTTGATGAAGGGCTGCCTGTGATTCCGGAACAGAAACCTCCTTGGAAACGTTTTTTAATATTTCAGAAACGGTCTTGTGATGATTGTCATTCCACTCTGTACGTTCTAATTCGTTGAGGATGATTTCTTTTGAAGAAGATTTTACATAATAATCTGCCAGCCCTAAAAATTTGCAATCGGCTCCATCAAGTCTGGCCCCTGTTAATCCTAAATACAATCCATAAGCGGGTGGCATTTTATTTAAAAACCAGGTTGCACCCACATCAGGATATAATCCAATTGTAATTTCAGGCATCGCGAGTTTACTTCTTTCCGTTACAATACGGTGGGATGCGCCGACCATAATTCCGATGCCGCCGCCCATTACAATTCCGTGCCCCCAAACGATGATAGGTTTTGGATAAGTATGTATCGTGTAATCTACCTGATATTCTTTTGAGAAGAAATCAAAGCAATCCTGTGGTACCTGAGTAGGGTCAATAGCTCTCTGGGCAACGATGGCATCATGCAATTGTCTTACATCACCTCCTGCACACAAAGCTTTTTCACCTGCCCCCTGAATAAACAGGCAGGCTATTTCATCGGAATTTTTCCAGTCTTCCAACACGGTTTTTAATTCTTCAATCATAGGCAATGAAAGAGAATTCAGTGTTTTTTCAGAATTAAGGGTAATGATTCCGACTTTGTTTTTTATTTCTGTAAGTAGTAAATTCATTTTTTAAGAGTTTAAATTAACGAATCTGTAAAGTAGCTCCTTCTTCCAGGATCTTTCTTGAAATAACGAGCTTCATAATCTCATTAGTACCTTCTACGACCTGATGTACTCTGGCATCACGCATGAGACGTTCTACAGGAAAATCCTGTGTACATCCATAACCACCTAATATCTGAAGGGCTTCATTGCATATATTAAAACACATATCGGTAGCCAGTCTTTTGGCCATTGCACAGTAAGTAGTCGCATTCGGATCTTTAGAATCGAGCTTAAAAGCTGCCAGCTGTACCATTTGTCGGGCAGCTACTAATTCTGTCGCCATATCTGCAATTTTAAACTGTAGAGATTGAAACTGAGCCAGTGATTTTCCAAATTGCTGTCTTTCATGCATATACTTCTGAGCCTGATTAATCGCTCCCTGAGCCGCTCCTACAGAGCAGGTTCCGATATTGATTCGGCCACCGTCCAATCCTTTCAGGGCAATTTTAAAGCCTTCCCCTAAGGTACCTAAAAGATATTTCTCATCTACTTCTACATGATCGAGAAATACAAAACGGGTAGGCTGGGTATTCCAACCTAGTTTTTTCTCCTTTTCTCCAAAGCTGATTCCCGGGTTGTTCGCAGGTACTACAAAGGCACTGATGCCTTTTGCACCGGAGTTCTCTGTACGAGCCATCACAATGAGCACATCGCTTTCGCCAGCTCCTGAAATAAAGGCTTTAGTACCATTAATGAGATATTTATTATCCTTTTTAACAGCTGTAGTTTTCAGACCTGCCGCATCAGATCCTGATCCTGGTTCGGTAAGGCAATAAGAACCCAATAGTGCTCCTGATGCCAGTTTTGAACAGAATTCTTTTCTGATTTCATCATTCCCAAACTCGTCAATCATCCACGAAACCATATTATGAATGGTGATATAAGCGGTGGTGGAAGGACAGGCTGCGGCTAATTCTTCAAAGATAATAGCAGCATCAAGCCGTGATAGTCCCAAACCGCCTGCGTCTTCACTGGTATAGACTCCACAAAATCCCAATTCACCGGCTTTGGTTATGGCATCTCTTGGAAATATCTTTTGGGCATCCCATTCTGAAGCATAAGGCGTGAGCTCTTTTTCAGCAAACTTTCTTGCGGCATCCTGAAATGCCAGTTGTTCATCACTTAGGTTAAATTCCATAATTTTTAGGGTTTAAAATTTGAATTGAAAGTGCTCAGATCGTGAATGGGGACTTGCCTCTTATTTTCAGTTGCCCACTTTCATCATGTACTATTTTAAACTGATCGTCATATTAAGACTTCCTCCCGGAACATCCTCTTCAAACCAGCGTGCAGTAATGGTTTTGGTTTCTGTATAGAACTTTACACCCTGTTTTCCGTAAGAATGCAGGTCGCCAAAGAACGATTTTCTCCATCCTGTAAATGAGAAAAATGGCAATGGAACAGGAATCGGAAGGTTGACTCCAATTTGTCCCACTTCAATTTCGTGCTGGAATTTTCTGGCAGCAGCTCCTGAATTGGTAAAGATCGAAGTTCCGTTTCCATAAGGGTTGTTGTTGATGATCTGAATAGCCTCATCCAGCGTGTCTGCTTTTAATAAAAGTAAAGCAGGGCCAAAGATTTCCTCTTTGTAAATATCCATTTCTACAGATACATTATTGAACAGAGTAGGACCTACAAAATATCCGTTTTCATATCCTTCTACGATACAGTTGCTTCCATCTAATAATACTTCAGCGCCCTGGTCATAAGCACTCTTGATAAGTCTCAGTACCTTTTCTTTAGACTGTTGATTGATTAATGGGCCAAAAGCAGCAGATTCATCAGACCATACTCCAGGTTTGATCGTGCTTAAAGCGGTTTTGATCTCCTCTACCCAATTTTGAGCTTCACCTACCAGAACTGCAACACTGATAGCCATACAACGCTGCCCGGCTGCACCACACGATGCACCTACCAGATTGTTGATGACCTGCCCTTTATTGGCATCAGGCATAACGACCATGTGGTTTTTTGCACCACCAAAAGCCTGAACTCTTTTCAGATTATCTGTTCCTGTACGGTAAACATGTTCAGCTACTGGAACAGAACCTACAAATGAAATGGCTTTGATCTCAGGATGATTCAGGATATGATTCACCTGATCTTTGGAGCCATGAACAATATTTAAAACTCCTTTTGGAAAGCCGGCTTCCAAGAATAGCTCTGCCATTTTCATGGAAGTCATTGGCGTTTGCTCAGAAGGTTTTAAGATAAAGGTATTTCCACAGGCAATCGCCATTGGGAACATCCATAAAGGAATCATCGCAGGGAAGTTGAAAGGAGTAATTCCTGCACAAACTCCAAGAGGTTGAATATAACTGTAGGTATCTACGCCACGGGCTACATTTTCTACCGTTTCTCCCATCATCAGGGTTGGAATATTGCAGGCATGTTCCACAACTTCAATACCGCGCCATACATCTCCCATTGCATCTGCAAAGGTTTTCCCGTTTTCTTTGGAAAGGATTTCGGCGATTTCTTTTTGATGTTCTTTTAAAAGGTGTTGGTATTTTAAAAATAACCTCGCCCTTTCCGGAGTGGCAACCTCTTTCCAGATTTTGAAAGCTTCTGTAGCAGCTTCAATGGCTTGATCGACTTCTGATACTAATGTTAAAGGCACCTCAGCAAGAATTTCTTGGGAAGCAGGGTTTTCTACCGGAAGATGTTCTTGAGTTTTACTCTCAGTAAACACTCCATTGATTAATATTTTTACTTTTTGTGACATGTTTTATAAGTTGAAAAGTTGAGAAGGAAAGTTGAAAGTAAGTGGTGTTGCTTACTTTCAACTTTTAATTGGGTTATATTACCAGTAGGTCAACGAATTCATTGACATTAAGATTGATCAATGTTTCGTATTCCAATGAGTTTTCAAGGACTACTTTTTGCTGTTTTTCAGGGAAAATACGCGCTAAGTTGACTTTGTATTTCTTGATAAGTTCAGGAATTCCTTCCTCTCTTCTTCGCTTGTGCCCGATAGGATATTCTACCACAATTTCATCCAAAACAGTTCCGTCATTAAGTTCTATGGTCATCGCATTGGCAATAGAACGTTTTTCAGGATCATGATAATCTGCTGTAAACTGAACGTCTTCCACGCATTCAATTTTATCACGCAGAATATCAATTCTTGGATCTGAAGCAATATTATCTTCATAATCTGCAGCCGTTAATCTTCCATGGATCAATGTTACCGCTACCATGTATTGGATACAGTGGTCACGGTCTGCCGGGTTGTTCAAAGGCCCTTTTTTATCGATGATACGAATGGCAGCTTCATGGGTGCGGATCGTAACCTTTTTAATATCGTCTGTTGTTTTTCCAAGCTTTTTCAAGGTAGAATGCAGTGTCATTGCAGCTTCTACAGCAGTTTGAGAATGGAATTCAGCCGGGAATGAAATTTTGAATAATACATTCTCCATGACATAAGAACCATACTCTCTCTGGAATTTAAATTCATTTCCTTTGAAAGAAACATCATAGAATCCCCAAGTTTTAGCTGTTAATACAGATGGATAACCCATTTCTCCTGTTTTCGCGATTAATGCTAAACGTACTGCTCTTGATGTGGCATCACCCGCAGCCCATGATTTACGGGAACCTGTATTGGGAGCATGACGGTATGTTCTTAAAGATTGTCCGTCTACAAACGCTAATGATACTGCATTGATGATCTCATCACGCGTTAAACCGATCAGTTTTCCAACAACAGCTGTAGAAGCCAGTTTTACCAATAATACGTGATCAAGACCTACTTTATTGAAAGAATTTTCCAGTGCCATTACGCCCTGAATCTCGTGAGCCATGATCATCGCTTCCAATACCTGCTTCATTTTTAAAGGCGCTTTTCCTTCCGCAATATTGGTCCTTGATAACCAGTCTGCTGTTGCTAAAATTCCACCCAGGTTATCTGACGGATGTCCCCATTCAGCAGCCAGCCATGTATCATTAAAATCTAACCAACGGATAATAGCTCCGATATTAAATGCTGCCTGAACAGGATCTAATTGAAACTGTGTTCCCGGAACCTTTGCACCATGAGGAACTACGGTTCCTTTCACGATTGGGCCTAAAAGTTTTGTACAGGCTGGATAGGTTAAAGCTTCCAGACCACATCCGATCGTATCCAGAAGACAATAATGAGCAGTCTTCCAGGCTAAATCGTTTTTAATTTCGTAGCTTAATACATAATCTGCAATATCTACTAATACCTGATCCGGTTGTGGTCTTTCATTTGAAATGTGTGATGACATCTTTGTTTTATAGTTTTATTATTAGGTAATTTGTTTATTTTCTGTCTTGTAGAGAAACGTATTCTTTATTTTCCGGGCCTGTATAATTGGCACTTGGGCGGATGATTTTTCCATCCTGTCTCTGTTCAATAATGTGAGCACTCCATCCTGTCACTCTGGAAATAACGAATAGTGGAGTAAACATAAGGGTTGGTACTCCCATTAAATGATAGGATACCGCAGAGAACCAATCCAGATTCGGAAACATTTTCTTTTCTTCCCACATTACGGTTTCTAACCTTTCTGCTATATTATACAACAGCATATCTCCGGCTTCTTCTGAAAGTTCTTTAGCTACTTTTTTAATCACCACGTTTCTAGGGTCTGAAATCGTGTAAACCGGATGTCCAAATCCAATAATCACCTCTTTGTTAGCAATACGCTGACGGATATCTGCTTCAGCTTCGTCCGGTGAGTTGTAACGGCTTTGGATTTCGAAGGCCACTTCGTTGGCACCTCCGTGTTTTGGCCCTCTTAGCGCACCGATGGCTCCTGTGATACATGAATAAAAATCTGACGCAGTTCCGGCAATAACACGAGCGGTGAATGTAGATGCATTAAATTCATGTTCCGCATAAAGGTTAAGCGATATTTCCATGGCTTTTACCCAGGAATCCGGAGCTTTTTTACCATGTAAAAGGTGAAGGAAATGCCCGCCAATCGTATCATCGTCTGTTTCTACATTGATTTCCTTACCATTGTGGGTGTAATGGTACCAGTATAAAAGTCCGGAACTGAATGAAGCTAATAATTTATCCGCAATATCTCGTGCTCCGGCTACATTGTGATCATCTTTTTCAGGCTGAATACTTCCAATAGCGGATACCATAGAACGCATGACATCCATAGGATGAGCCGCTGCCGGAATACTCTTTAAAATATTTCTTACAGAATGCGGAAGTCCCCGAAGGGATTTTAATTTGGCTTTATAATTTTTCAACTGAGCTCCTGTAGGCAGCTGGCCATAGATCAAAAGATAAGCTACTTCTTCAAATTCTGCTTTCTCTGCCAGATCCAGAATATCATATCCTCTGTAATGAAGATCATTTCCACTTTTCCCTACGCTGCAAAGCGCGGTATTACCTGCTGCTACTCCTGAAAGGGCTACGCTTTTCTTAGGCTTGAATGTTGGTTCGCTATTCGTTGACATTACTAATATTTTGTTTAAAAAGGTTATCTAATTTTTGTTCATAGTCATGGTATCCAATGCTTTGGTAGAGTTCTTCTCTGGTTTGCATCGTGTCTAATACATGGGCCTGAGTACCATCTTTACGAATGTGTTCATAGACATTCAATGCGGCTTTATTGGCAGCACGGAAGGCTGAAAGAGGGTAGAGGATCAATCCTACTCCTGCATTTTTCAATTCATCAACCGTGTATAGATTGATCATTCCAAACTCGGTGATATTGGCCAATACAGGGATTCCTGTAGCATCTACAAATTTTTGATAGAAGCTTAAATCGGGGACTGCTTCTGCGAAAATGAAATCAGCACCAGCTTCTTTATAAGCCGCTGCTCTTTCTAAGGTTTTTTCCAATCCTTCATTGGCAAAGGCATCTGTTCTGGCTCCGATTACGAAGTTTTCGTCGGTACGCGCGTCAGCAGCAGCCTTCAATCGGTCTACCATTTCTTCTTTGCTTACAATTTCTTTTCCTGGACGATGACCACAACGTTTTGCTCCTACCTGATCTTCAATATGCAGAGCAGCAGCTCCTGCTTTGATCAATGACTTTACCGTTCTGGCGACATTAAACGCTGATGGGCCAAAACCTGTATCTACATCTACCAATAAAGGCAAATCACAAACATTGGTAATACGCTGAATGTCTACTAATACATCTTCCAGCGTGGTGATTCCCAGATCCGGAATTCCTAAAGATCCGGCAGCAACCCCGCCTCCTGAAAGATAAATGGCATTGAAGCCAGCTTGTTTGGCCAGTAATGCATGATTGGCATTGATGGCTCCTACAATCTGAAGAGGACTTTCTTTGTGCATGGCCTCCCGGAACTGAGCACCGGGCGACTTCCAGTTTTCATTTTTAGTCATTTAATATTTATAGTTTAGTTGAAATTTGTGCGATAAGAAAGAAGAGTTGCTATGCTGCTGTTGTGCGGTAAAAAGAAAATGATCTGAAGAAATCAGATGAGCTATTAATGGGTATGGAGACTGCATTTTTTTCGAAACTCCATAGAACAAGATCTCTGTCATAGATCTGTTATTCATAGATGCATAATCGTGATTGGCTTGGTACATTTTTTAACTTTTTACATAGATTAAACCCAATAAAAAGTTCTAGATAAACTTCACGATGTTTTGTGAGAAAGAAAAATTATGGAAAGGGGACACGGATGAGGTACAGACCCACAAAATAAGCACATGCTGTTCTGCCAGTATCTATCTCAAAAAATGAAACAACTTGATAAACAATTTTATCACACAATTATCCATACCGTATCATACCTGACTATAAGCTTCAGATCGCGAAAGCATCGTCACTACGAAATAGGCAGGTCTCCTGACTTGTAACAGTTTTTATCATCCTTCCCATAGACCGGAGTATACAGTGGATATTGATTTGATAAAAACCTTTAGTTGTTACTTACAGTTGCGCGACAGTTCGTGATTTGCACACGATTCCCTTTTAATACACAGCTAAGTGTAACCAATTTCGGTTGATAAAGAAGGTGTTAAGAACTCCTTGGTGGTAAATATAGCCATTTTATAAGAACGACAAAATATTTTATGTAAACAATAATTAATTTTGGGTAATGAATTGATAATGTTTGTTTTGTGGATCTTTGTTTTTTGGTGGTATGATAAAAATCAGTCTTTTTGTAGTGTTTTTTTATTACCAAATCATTAACAAATACACCTGAATGTTAAATGAAATAAAATAAAGAATGTGTTTTTATGGGTAATTTTTATATTTGAAAATAGACCGATTAAGCCTAATAATCTAGGGTGAAAATTAGAAAATAACTACAGATTTTGAGAAAGTCATCATTGGTAAATATCGGTTGAAATCATTTAATAATTTAGTGAGTTATACCATTGGTATTCCTAAGTTTACTAGGAATTAAATTATACTTTCTTTTAAATGCTGCTGAAAAATGTCTTGGGTTCTTATATCCGATAATATCAGAGATTTCATTGATGTTTAAGTCTCCTTCAAGAAGCATTTTTTTTGCCTGTTCCATCTTTGTATCATTCCAGAAATTGAAAACGGTAGTTCCAAACAGTTCCTTAAAACCTTTTTTTAATGTAAATTCATTGGTCCCTACTTGATGAGCGAGATCTACTAATGAACAGTTTTGGTCAAGATTATTAATGATAAAATCTCTCACTGCATATATTTTCTCTTCATCTTTTTTGAGAAGAGAGGAGGAGGACTCACTTTTAAAAAGCTGTTCCAGTTGTAAAAGGAGAAGTTCTGCCACTTTTGCTTCAAGATAAATTCTTTTGAAAATACCTTTACGCTCACAATGGATGATGTCATTCAGAATCTGATACATTTCCAGACTGATCCGGTTATGATGCGGATTGATAAGGCATGAATGCTGTTTTTCAATGGCATTTCTGAATGTATTGAATACGTCTGAGTCTTCGGGAAGAAATTTTGTAAAAAAAGCAGGGGCTAAATTGATTTCCAGGATCTGCATTTCATGACCGTCAAATTCCATCTGACCGGACATCTGATGAGCATAAATAATGTTATGCTGGTAGCTGTCAAAACATACTTTATAACCAAAATTATCTGAAAGAGCAGCGCTTCTGCCTTTCAGTGAAAAGTGCATCTCAACACTGTCAAAGTCAGCTTCAAAGTATAATAATACCTTGTTTTTGAGAGAAACATTTCCAAAACCGATATGAACATTTTCAAAGCAGATTTCATGATAAAACCCTTCTCCATAAGGAGGTTTCAAATGAGTAACATACTCTCTGATATCACCATCGTTTATAAAATAGGCATTGGGATATTTTCTTTCCACCAATGTTCCTCCAATTTTATCATCGTAGACTCTTAATGCCATCCTTATTTGTTTTGATTAAAATTTTCCTTTTTGCGGACTTTTTACTCCCTTTTGCATACCTCATCCTTCCGTTTTACTTATTAGTTTTGCACAAAGATAATAATTATTTAGAATGATTCTTAATAATATGTTTTGTTTTATCAATTGAAATCAAATAGGAAATAACAGAAAAGAAGATATCATGAAAAAAACGGAGACTATACAAGGGGAATTCACCGTGACCGGGAAAAAATACATTACACCTCATTATATCCGGATCTTTCTTACAGGGGAAAGCGTCCCATTGATTGCCAACACGACAATTGGAGTGAATAATAAAATTCTTATTCCGCCTCAAGGAGTTGATCGAATTTATTTCCCAGAATTTGATTATGAAAAAACGGAATGGAAACCTCAGCCTGAGGAGACCCGTCCCGTTATCAGAACGTATACGCATCGGGGCATTGATCTTGTCCGAAATGAGATTTGGATTGATTTTGTGGCTCATGGAGATGAAGGACCGGCTTCAGCATGGGCGATTAATGCAAAAAAAGGAGATTTATTGGGAATTTTAATGAAGAACGGGAAAACAGAATTGTATGCCGAGGCAGATAATTATTTACTCGTTGCCGATGCAACAGGAATTCCGGTGATTGCTGCTATTCTTGAAGATTTACCCCCTTCTGCAAAAGGAACCTGTATCCTTGAAGTAGATGGTAAGGTGGATGAACAGGAGCTACAGACGTTAGCAGACATCAATTTTATTTGGATTCATAATGAATATCCTCAGAAAGGCAGCCGCCTTCCAGAAGTTGTAAAGCAGCAGATATTACCGGAATCATCCAGAACCGGATATGTGGCAGCGGAGTTTTCTTCAGTAAAGGAAATTCGTCACTATCTCCGTAAAGAAAAGCAATGGAAACAGGGAGAATTATATGCTTATTCTTATTGGAAATCGGGAGTTGCAGAAGATAAATCTGCAATGGAAAGACATCAGGAAAATGAGGTTAGAAATGAATAATAATGTACAATTAAGTCATGTATTGTACCGGGTACAGGACTTACATACTGCTGTAAAAAAGATTCAGGATGTGGGTTTTATTGTAGAGTATGGAACAGATCCTGATAAGGCTTATAATGCTTTGATCTGGTTTGAAAAAGGGGTCTTTATAGAAATTTACCATAATTCCGGACTTCCTGGCTATATAAAATGGATGATGAAAATCTTTGGCTATCAGTCCGTTTTAGAACGGATGAGGCAGTGGGAAAACGTAAAGGAAGGCTGGTGTGAATGGTCTTTGGAGTCTACATTAGAAAACCTGAATTCAGAAAAACAGTTTTTCAAAAATGAAAATATCGGGTTCAGGTTTCATAAAGCTAAAAGAAAAGATGTATATGGAAATAAGCTTACGTGGGAACTTCTAATGCCGGATGATATTGATTTTCCTTTTTTAATGTCCGCCTATCTTCCTGATCCCAGGCCTAAAGAAGTTAGTCATCCCAATGGAATTGTGGGAGTGAGAAGTATTAAGGTAGGAGCAGATCTTCTGAATACTCAGGTATTAAATCAATTGCTCATCAATCAGGAGGGTTTAGAGCTTGTACAGGGAAAAGGGTTACAAACTGTAGAATTCATAAATTCTGATTTGAAAATTGAAAATATATTATAATCCCCGATTTTTTAGAATCAAAAATTATTAAAATAAAGAACGAAATATGAATTATTCAAGTAAAATAAACTGGTCTTTTGCAGCGGCTATCATCGTATCTGTATGCTGGATCATTGGAGATGTTTTTGTTGCCGGATTTGACCCGAATCCTGCTGACTATCCATTGTTTTCAAAGACTTATGCCAACCAGGTGGATGTAGAATTTGCAACCCTAATGTTAGAGGGATCGACTCCGCGATTGATGTTTGGAGCTTTAATCGGAGCGCTCACAGGACCATTGTTACTTCCTGCAACCTGGTTGGTTTTTCAGTTTTTTAAAGATACTAAAACATGGTATTCAGTGGCGGTGTACTGGATTTTATTAACGGGAGCTGTCTTGTCTCCTTTAGGTCATGCAGGATTCTTTTATGTAGGAGAAATATACAAAGCAGTCTATCATACTGATCCGGTTGCTCATGCCTATCTTTTAGAAACAGGACGTGGATTTATGAAGATGCTTAATATTGCCTGGGGAGCTGCTATTGGAGTATTGGCCATTGGATGGATCTCATTTGCAGTATGTATTCTTTTGAATAAAACATTGCTTCCGAGATGGATGGCTTTATTAACACCGTTTGTTTTGACCTTATTTATCATTCCAATCAAGGGTCTTTTACCGCTGCCTTACTCAGGATGGGTTGGGGGAGCGATATTCAATATTGCTTATCTGACATTCTTTGGCTCACTCCTGATCTTTTTCAGAAAAAAGCTAAACAGAGTTTAAAAAAACAGAACTAATAACGATCTCTATATATTACATTTTCAATTGGGCACTTTTTAAGTGCTCAATTTTTTATGAGCAGTTTCTTTTAAGGGACAACTTCATCATTTGATGTATTGATCTTCAGGGTGTTTAAAAATGAATATAAATGATATTAGAATAAAAATGACACATTATGTATTGACTGTTTTGATGATCTCTTCCATCATTACGCTTGTTTGCTGTAAAGAAAGTAATATTCTTTAAAAATACAGTTACGGAAGAATGTATTATATTTGATATTCTTATAATGAAGAAGGAAAATTTCTTTGTCCATAAAATATACACATGTCTACATCTAAATTAAGCCTCTTTGCTACCATAGCTCATATTCTTTTACTCATAATATTCATGAAGTATGATGAGGTATTATTTACTCATGATTGGGGAAATGCTGTTATGCTTTTAATTTTCGGAGTTGTAATTTTAGCGTTGATATTAGCCATTGCATCAAGAAAAACGATACTGGGAGCTGTATTGATGATCGTTAATGGAATTTATACGTTGATCTGTCTTTTTATGTTGTATTTCGCTTTGAATTACACTTTTAAAGTATAAAACATATAAGATAAATTAATAAATCAATCCCTGCTCTCCAAACTAAGGAGGGCAGGGATTGTCGTTTTCTCAATGAAAGAAGTGATTACATGGTTTTAAATTCAAACAACTTACAGGCTTTAAATCGTTTTATGAGATTGTTATTTATAAAGGCATAAAAGCTATTGCATCGACTTCTATCATCATACCATCCAGCGCTAATTTTGGAACAGGAATTAAGGTACTGGCAGGAAACTTATTGTTTTTCCATACTTTATGCATTTCTTCCGTCCATATTTTGAGCTTCTCCTGATCGTGATCCACAATCAATACTGTGATTTTAAGGACATCATCAGGCTTCAAATGATATTCTTTAAGCACTGTTTCCAGGTTTTTCAAAGCGAATTGAACTTGTTGTCTGAAATCTTCAGAAAGGTTGTGATGTAAGTCTTCACCACCACTTTGCCCGGATATAAATACATATTTTCCATTCCCCACGCTGCTTGTAGCATGTGAAAAGGCAAAAGGAGTCGGGTCAAATAGAGTTTCCGGATTTTTAGACTCGATACTTGTCATATTTTTTTGTTTGTTGGTTTTATCGTTATTGACTTCTGAACAGCTTGAAAACATTACTATAAAAATGAGTGAAGCGAGAAGAAGCGTTTCTTTATAGATGACATTTCTAAAGTTAATCATGATTTGTAAAATTTTAATTGATGAAGCAAAGGTAGATTCAATCATTTTTCAAAACGTTTACATATGTTGAGGAAATTAGAAATAATAATTCATAAATGAATGCTTTTGCTATTGTTATAATGACAGTATAATTTTACCAAACAAAGGTTGGATCCGTTTTTTATCTTCAATTCTTTCATGAGCACTTTGAATGTCTTCGAGAGGAAAGATACTGTCTATAACCGGTTTTACATGGCCGCTTTCAATTAATTGCGTAATATGATGAACTTCATCCCTGCTTTGTCTGGTAAAAACAAAATGATAGGTAGCATTTTTTTCCCAGGCATGGATAAGATTTTGAGGCTGAGGAATATCAACCAATGTTACAATTCTGCCATAATCAGCTAAAGCAAGCGGACTGTCTGATAATGTACTGCCTCCAACAGTATCAATAATCACATCCACCCCTTTTCCATTTGTATGAGCTTGTATTTCCTCAATATAGTTCTTTTGATGATGGTCAATGATAACATCGGCTCCAAGATTCTGAAGTTTTTCATGTAAAATACTTTGCCCGGTTGTATAGACAAAAGCACCAAGCGATTTAGCAACCTGGATGGCTAATGTTCCGACTCCACCGGCACCACCAAGAATAAGAATGGTTTCTCCTTTTTTCAATTGTGCCCGTACTACAAGCATCTCCCAAACCGTTCCGCCAATAAGAGGAATAGAAGCCGCTTCCTCATAGGTAATATTATCAGGCATTCTTGATAATAAGGATTCATTGGTAACATGATACTCTGCATAGCTTCCGGTACCGCCAAAACGTGGTGAATAATAAACCTTATCACCGGGTTTCCAGTTTTTAACAGCATCACCCACTGCTACAATATCACCGGCAATATCATGGCCAGTTATGATAGGTAGATCAAATAAAGGAGCATAATCCCCTCGTCTTATCTGATAATCCAAGGGATTCATAGATGTGGCTTTTACTTTTACCAGCACTTGCGAAGGAGTTGTTATAGATGGAGTAGAGACTTCTGCGAATTGAAGGACTTCCGGCCCGCCATAATTTTTAATTACAATAGCTTTCATAATAAGGTATTTATTTAATAGTTTTTATTGAGGGAGTGTTTTCATAAATTCAAGGATCTCGGTACCGATTTCTGTGGAGTGGGTTTCCAATGCAAAATGCCCGGTATCGTAAAACTTGAGTCTGGCATTCGGAATATCTTTTTTATAAGCTTCCGCACCTTCAGGTAGAAAGTAAGGATCTTTGTTTCCCCAGACCAATAAAAGTTTAGGCTGATGCTTTCTGAAATACTCATGAAACTTGGGATATAAAGCTACATTGGTTCTGTAATCTTTTACCAGATCAAGCTGGATCTCTATATTGCCTGATCTGTCCAAAAATTTTTGATCTAATGTGTATGCTTCAGGAGCAATTAAAGAAACGTCCGATACTCCGTGATGGTATTGAAAGTAGGTAGCTTCTTTAGACACAAAGTCTTTTAATGCAAGTCGGTTGTTTTCTGATGGGTCTTTCCAATATTTCTGTATTGGATTCCATTCTTTGCTTAAGCCTTCTTCGTAAGCATTTCCATTTTGAGAAATAATTCCGGTTATTTTCTCCGGATTGTTCATGGCCAGACGTAAACCTACCGGAGCGCCATAATCAAAAATATAGACTGCAAAACGTTTCATCCCCAGCTTGTCAACGAATGCCTGCATTGTATTGGCAAAGTTATCAAATGTATAACTAAACTGCTGGTGATCCGGAGCATCTGAATACCCAAATCCTGGTAAATCAGGGGCTATGACATGGTATTTTGTGCTCAATATGGGAATCAGGTTTCTGAACATATGGGATGATGTCGGATATCCATGCAGCAGAAGAATGGTAGGTGCATCAGAAGGACCTGCTTCTCTGTAAAATAAGTTTAACCCGTTGATCTGGGTGTTGCGATAGTGTATTGAATGGTTTTCCATAATGTGATGATTTAAAATTGATTTTTGAGTAGATTGGGCCATCATTAGAGTATTGGTGAATAAACCAATTGACAGACCTCTAATGAGTTGTCTGAATGTTATTTCCATTGGATTCTTTTTGTGATTCCAAAATTAATACGGATATTTGATTATTAAAAACGATTAATTTTAATAATTGTAATCACTTTTAATGATTAATAAGAATGAATACAAATGATTTAAAGATATTTGAAGCCGTTGCTGAGACAGGCAGTTTTACAAAAGCGGCTTCCCTAATGTTTACGGTTCAGTCTAATGTAACCGCAAGAATTAAAAGTCTTGAAGAGGAATTTGATACAAAACTGTTCTCCCGTACTTCCCGAAAAGTAGAACTTACCTCAGAGGGAATGATTCTGATGCAATATTGTAAACAGATTCAGCATTTGGTGGAAGAAGCCAAATATAATATCCGAAGTGGAGAAAATGTAAGGGGCTGTTTGAAAATTGGCTGTATTGAAACAACGATGGTTTTAAAAGCACCGGAAATCCTCAAAATCTTTGAAGAAAAATACCCTGGTATTGAACTGGAATTTAAATCAGATACGAGAGACTCTCTGATTGCAGGAGTTTTGGATTACAGTTTGGATGCTGCATTTGTTTCGGCTCCTATTATTGCCAACGGGTTGGAAAAAATTAATATTAAAGAAGAGCAGCTTGTTATTTTAACTTCTTCCAAAGGTCCACAACTGCAGACATTACTTGAAAAATCACCTTTAAAAATTGTCGTATTTGATGATGGTTGTATCTTTAGAGAAAGATTCGAATCCTGGTTAAGTCATAAAGGCGTTATGAAGTATAAAAGTACTGTTTTGAATTCTTTTGAAGGCATTATTAATTTTGTGGAAGCAGGTTTAGGAATCAGTATATTGCCGGAAGAAATTGTTTCTAAATATTATGGTGGAAGAGCCATTAAAACTTATGGTTTAAATAAACAATTGGGAACCATGAATACAGTTCTTGTTTTCAGAAAGGAGGGACCACAATCTAAAGCTTTACAGTGTTTTATTGATATGCATTCGTAAAGATGGTATCCTATTAAAAAATTAAAATATGGCAAAAGCTACTGAAACACTTGAACAATTCTACCGGAACAAATACGGAATGTTATCTGAAGATTTCTCTCAAAATGAAGGACAATTTAATATCTTTAAGATTGAGGACAGGATTCATTCAGGGATGACTTCTCCTACCTTTATCCGAAGAGATTTTCATAAGATCATGTGGTTTCAGGGGAATAATGTATTTCATTATGGAGACCGGAGTATTCCTATAGCTGGAGATACATTACTTTTCTTTCATCCCTATGTACCTTATACTTACGAACCTTTAACTCCGGATTCTAAAGGCTATTTTTGTGTTTTTAAAGACGAATTTCTGAAAGATAATTTTCGTTTCAATCTATTTGAGCTTCCACTATTTACAGCAGATGCATACCCTGTTTTCACTTTAAATGAGGAGGAAGCAAGGGAGATTAAGATAATATTTGAAAAGATGTCCAAAGAAATGAATTCAGATTTTCGCTATAAATATGATCTTATTAAAAATTATGTCAGTGAATTAATTTATTGCGGATTGAAGTTACAGCCTGTAAATTGTTCCTCCGCATCTTCCAATGCTGCTGCCAGAATTACTTCGGTATTCATGGAACTTTTAGAGCGGCAGTTTCCCATTGAATCTACTGCGCAACGTTTTGAACTACGCTCCCCCAAAGCATTTGCTGATCGACTGTCTATTCATGTTAATTATCTTAATCGCGCCATAAAAAAACAAACAGGTCGAACGACTTCTGAGCATATTTTTGAACGGCTGATTTCAGAAGCCAAAATCCTTTTAAAATATACAGATTGGAACATTTCAGAGATCAGTCATGTCCTTGGTTTTGAAGACCAGTCCCATTTCAATAACTTTTTTAAGAAACAAACTAAGACCAGCCCGACCCATTTAAGATAGGTTTGAATTTGACAAGTATTGGTTTCTATATGACAAAATATCGATTGAGGCTTAAGGTAATTTTGTATGAAAATAGAATTTATGAATCATACAAAAACATGGTACATCACAGGAGCATCTAAAGGAATGGGGCTTTCGGTAGTAAAAAAACTTTTAGAGAAAGGCTATAAGGTTGCCGCTACTTCAAGAACACTTGCTGCTTTTGAGGGGCTCAATAATGGTGGGGAAAATTTTCTTCCGTTAGAGGTTGATTTAAAAGATGAAAAGTCCATTGCCGGATCTATTGAGAGAACAATAGAAAAGTTTGGTCAGCTGGATGTGGTGGTCAATAATGCAGGGTATGGATTAGGAGGTGCAATTGAAGAACTCAGTGCTGAGGAGATTGAAGAGAACTTTCAGATCAATTTCTTTGCCGTAGTAAGAGTTATTCAGCAAGCATTACCTTATTTAAGGAATCAACGTTCGGGACATATCATTAATATTTCATCGATTGCTGGATTTGCTCCTGGATTAGGATGGAGTATCTATTCTGCTGCTAAATTTGCCGTAACAGGTTTGTCTGAAGCATTAGCTAATGATTTAGAACCCTTTGGAATCCATATAACTGCGGTTCTTCCCGGATGGTTTCGTACTCATTTTGCCAAACCGGATTCAATAGCTTTCAGTCAGAATCAAATAAAAGAGTATGAGTTTTTGAGGACAGCTTATCAAAAAATGGATGAAATGGACGGAAAACAATTAGGAGATCCTGATCAATTGGCAGATGCGTTTATTGAATTAATTGCTGCCAGGAATCCTCCTGCTTTATTATTCCTGGGAAGTGATGCTTTTCAAAGAGCAGAAAATAAAATGACTCACATGGTAGCCCAGCTCAAAGAATGGGAACATCTGTCTTTTTCAACAGACTTTAAAGAGTAATAAAATGAATCTTTAGACAGGATGAAAATAAAAGCAGTATAAGGAGCCGGATCTCTTTATTTTTCGTAGTTTACCCCCGAAAATAGATCAATCACATATTACCAGCTTTATGAAAAGGAATTTAATCAATCAAAATGGAGTCTCTGACAAATTTTGGAATATTGAATATCGGGGAAACACACAAAAAATAGTATTTGGAAAAACGGGAACCCAAGGACGTGAAACCATTAAAGAATTTACAGATGAAGAAGAATGTACCAAAGAGTCTGAAAAGCTAATCGGGCAAAAGATCAGGAAAGGATACACTGAAATTCTTGAAAATGAAGAAATCCCACAGAAGGCGGAACTTTCTGAAGCTGAAAAAGCAGATATTTATTTCTGGGAAGCTATAGAAAAATCAAATAAATATAAAAATGCCCACTGGAGCGAATATGATATTGATGAACATCTGGAGAATCTAACCCTATACCTTTCCCGGTTTGGAAAAGAAAGACTGGTCCTTTTTGAAAAGACCCTTCAGGAAAAGCTGAGTGAACTTTATACTGCGGAAATTGCCGAACTTTCCATCATCCTTGAGAATGATTTTAAAACGGAGAACGGGAGCTATATTTTTGACGGTTACCTTTCTGATGACGGATTCATTTATTTCCGTTGCTGGCTATTGCTGAAAGGTAAAGAGTTTTTTGAAGATATTAAAAAAGATATTCAGGTATTTGTCAGTGGAAAATATAGTTTCAATATCGGGGATTGCTGGGCAGAAGGGTTATTGTATGTCTCTGATGAAGCCTATTCTGAAAATCATGATAATGAAGATGAATCAGAAATACGAGATACAGTTGATGAGCTTTATCCGGAGAATCATTACGACAGTATGGATCGTAAAATGAACCGTGAACCGAAAAATGGTGCTGAGCTTCAGAAGATGTACCCTCAATTGGTAAAAGAAATGGGTGAATTAAGAAATACATAGATCAGTTCTGATAATCAATACAATGTAAGCCATAAACAAACGGCAGGCATCTCAGATGCCTGCCGTTTGTTTAAGTAACAACTGATGACAACAGGAGAGGAGAAATGTAATATTGGGAAATAGTGGTTACCTTTTTGTAATCTCTATTTTTATTTTAGTCTCTATTGGTAACTATTATAGTTTACTTTTGTAACTAAATAAATATTTCAAGAATGAATACTAACATTAAATCCACCATTCTGCTGTTAATCTGTCTTTTATTCAATAATTTGCTCTTTTCGCAAACTCATGATGCTTACAGGATCAAAATAGGAAATACAGAAGTTTACTCTCTGCTGGATGGCACCATTGAAGTGGATGCAGAAAAGTTATTTAATGATCATACGCCGGGAAAACCTGCTCGTTTACTTGCCTCTCAGTTTATTAATAATCCTGTAGAGATCAGCATCAATGTTTTTCTTGTAAAAACGGATCGTAAACTTATTCTGGTAGATACAGGTTCCGGGGAATTGCTGGGAACAACCGGAGGACATATCGTGGAAAGTCTTGCTTCTGTAGGAATAAAACCGGAAGCTATAACGGATATCCTGCTAACTCATATTCATGCAGATCATTCCGGAGGACTTATGATAAATAACAAAAAGGTTTTCCCTGATGCCACCATCCATGTCAATAAAAAAGAACTGGATTTTTGGCTGAATGAAACTAATGCTCAACAGGCTTCAAAAGAACATATGGGAGCTAATCCACAAACAT
The DNA here is from genome assembly GCF_003815715.1 of Chryseobacterium sp. G0162. Lineage (NCBI taxonomy): Bacteria > Pseudomonadati > Bacteroidota > Flavobacteriia > Flavobacteriales > Weeksellaceae > Chryseobacterium > Chryseobacterium sp. G0162. The sequence continues at coordinate 4,244,825 of NZ_CP033922.1, forward strand.
TTGATAATGCAAAGAATATGCTGACCCCTTATCTTAATGATCATCAGGTAAAAACATTTGAAGGAGTGAATACTGAAGTGTTGCCTCATATTTATAGTTATGCCGTTGGTGGACATACGCCGGGGCATACGATTTATGTATTGAAAGATGGTGGTGAAGAACTCTTCTTTTGGGGGGATGTAGTACACGTTGCTGCTATTCAGTTATCTGCTCCTGACATATTGGATCATTTTGATGTAGATCATCATGCTTCTGATATAGCCAGAAAATCCTTTTTAAAACAGGCAGCCGATAAAAATTTACTGATTGCCGGGGCTCATATTTCCTTTCCCGGATTGGGAAGACTGAAAAAAGAAGGGAAAAAATATATTTGGTATCCCGTTCCATATAGCACTTCAGGAAGATACCAATAATGACGAGGGTAAGATTTTGTGCTGAGTTTGTTCTTGTCCTTTCAGTATGGGGCAAATCTCTTTAAAAAACTCCTGTAGATGAAAGGCACCTACAGGAGTTTTTTGTTTATAACAGCTATTATAGCTGTTCATTTTGTTGTTCCAGTTCATGATGCTTCTGATTCCATAGCGTTAACTGATTAAGTATGGTGAGAAGTTCTATTCCTTTTTCGCTTAAAGAATATTCGACCCTTGGTGGCATTTCATTAAACTCTTCACGAATGACGATTTTATCTTCAACAAGTTCTTTAAGCTGCTCGGTGAGTACTTTTTTAGAAATGATACTCATCAGGGCAAAGATTTGTCCAAACCTTTTCTTCTTTAAACCAATGGTATAAATGATGATGGGTTTCCATTTGGTGCCAATGGTGGCCATCGTCCTGGTCATGGGGCAGTTGTGGCAAATGAAGATTTCGTTTTTCATTGAATTTTTTTATCTGAAAAAGAATGTTTAGAGTCTACAACAAATTTAATCATTAATCAAGAACTTACCTATATATTAAACGTGCAATTTGTAATAGATATAGAGGGAGTATTCATGAAGTGATCAACATTGAATAATATAGGGAAAGGTATTATTTAGTTTCCAAAAATAAATTCATATTAAGCTTATAAAAACATTATTATATCCACATATAGATTAAATTACTATTATTTTTTTACCGACTATTTTGATGAATCATTATAAAAATATATTTTTGCAGTCAATAAGATGAAGTTATTGCAACTCATTCTATTACTTTCAATAAAAACTAAAAACAAAACCTGAAAACTAATTATATCATGAAAATGAACAAGACTATATTGTATTTATCCTTACAAATACATCAACACTTATTTCCTACAATTTAAATCAGCAGTAAATCCTCAGAATTCAAGTTCTATCAATGTTTGGGGATGTTTATGTTGTATCAGGTATAATGTACTTCTCCTTATTCAACGAAAATACCTTTTAATCAATGAATACACATTGATTAAAATTCATATATCTCCTTTATCCAACAGAAGGAAAGACGGGGAGCGACAAGTGGATTATTTTAAAAATCAAAAAAATATAATTTAATATTAAACCAATTAATTTTTACTATTATGACAAAAAAACTACTAATCATGGCCTTTGCGGGCTTATCCAGTACGATGGCTTATGCAGCTGATTTGTATGTGAGAAATGGAGGAACAGGGGGAGCTTATTCTACTGTAAGTGCGGCTATCACTGCAGCTTCTGATGGGGATAGAATCATCATTCAACCCAAAACGAATGGAACGGCCTATGTAGAAAACCTGACCATCAACAAATCATTAACTTTTATTTCTGAAACTAATTATAACAAATATTTTATTCAGGGAACGATTACCATCAATCCCGCTGCTGGGAGAGTGGTAACGATCAGTAATTTAAGTTCAGGAAACTTTACCATTTACAATATAGTGGCAAGCGGACCTACAACTGGTGGAAGAACTACGATAAACCTTTACAATTGTTATTTAAATAAGGTAATTACCAACCAAGCCAATACGACTACCAATATTTCCGGTTCTACAGTATTGGGCGAAATTAGTTTTTCTCATGGTAGAGTTACTGCCAATAAAGCACAGTCTATTTATGCTAATTCTACGGCAGTAGATACCAGTCTTGCCACTTCAGATATTGAAATTTATGGTAATGCTGCAAGTTTTGGGATATCGCATATGCAATCAAACTATAATTTTAAACTCTATAATAATTTTTGCCGTGGAGTATTTGTGTATGGTATTAAAACAGGCAGTACTAACGAAATTATTAATAATACGATCTATGATCCTAATGGAGGTGATATAGCGCCATTTTCCATCAACTTAAATAATGGAAACACCGGGAATATATCTATTATGAATAATGCCGCTTCTTTTGTGGTAGGAGCAACCAATGTTTGCATTAGCAACAACAATAATGCTACAGTGACTGCAAGTTACAATGTATTTACAAATCAATTTGTGACACAAGGGAATATGACCCAAAGTAATAATTCAGGATCTGTGAATATGAACTTTGACAATGTAGCATACACGGTAACCGGAATGAATGTAAATGCAGGAAATCCTGATATAAACTACACTGACTTAGATTTAACAAGAAATGATGCAGGTCACTACGGTGGTTCAAACAGTTGGACTAATTATTGGCCAACAGATAGCGGAGCTAAACCTCAGGTAAACTATTTACTAACTCCGCGAACAATCAGTAATGGTACATTAAATATCAGTGGATCTGGTTTTTCTAAATAATGACTAATGGTATAACAATATGAAGAATTATATCTATAGTATAATCGCTTTGCTTATGGTCATGTTGTGTCCTGCACAAGTGTTCGTAAGTCAAGCCGAATATTTTTGGGACACAGATCCGGGAACCGGAAACGGCATTGCTGTTTTGGCTTCTGACGGGAGCTTCAATAGTGCTTTCGAACAACTGACCAAAACAGGAATTACTACACCCGGTAATGGTTTACATAAATTCTCTATCCGTATCAAAGATAATACCGGAGTTTGGGGTCCTGTTTTTACGAATGTTATTAATGTTCAGCAAAATACAACATCCACAATACTAGCACTTTCTCAGGCTGAGTATTTTTGGGATACCGATCCTGGAGCCGGAAATGGTACTCCGGTATTGGCTACCGATGGGAGTTTTGACAGTGCTTTCGAGCAACTAACCAGAACAGGAATTACTACACCCGGTAATGGATTACATAAACTCTCTGTCCGTATCAAAGACAATACAGGGGTTTGGGGACCTGTTTTTACCAATGTCATTAATGTTGAACAACCCGTAACATCAACCATTCTGGCACTTTCTCAAGCTGAGTATTTTTGGGATACCGATCCGGGAGCCGGAAATGGTACATCGGTATTAGCTGCTGATGGAAATTTTGATAGTACGTATGAGCAACTGGTTAAAACAGGAATTGCTTTACCAGCTAATGGGTTACACGTATTTAATATCCGTATTAAAGACAATTCTGGTGTTTGGGGGCCTGTTTTTAAAAATGTGATTAATATAGAAACTCCAACAACTCCTTCAGGATGTTGGCAGGAACTTAGTGTAGGGTATTATTTTTCGGCAGGAATAAAAGCAGATGGAACATTATGGACTTGGGGTAGTAATCAATATGGGCAATTAGGAGATGGAACTACTATTGGCAGAACTGCTCCTATGCAAATAGGAACGGCAAATAATTGGTCTAAAGTAGTAACTGGAGATAGTTTTACTGTTGCCCTCAAAACAGACGGAACGTTATGGGCTTGGGGTAGTAATTTTTGGGGGCAATTAGGCGATGGAACTACCATTGATAAATTGAGTCCAATACAAATCGGAACGGCAACGAATTGGAAAAGTATTAGTGCTGGTTCTAGTTCTGCTAATATGGTAGCCCTCAAAACAGACGGAACGTTATGGGCTTGGGGTAATAATCAATATGGGCAATTAGGAGATGGAACGACCATTGGTAGAAATGTTCCTACAAAAATCGGCACGGCCACAAACTGGGTAACTATTGGCAGTGGAGATGTTTTTACATTTGCGATCAAATCAAATGGAACGCTATGGGCCTGGGGTTATAATGCCAATGGGCAATTAGGAGATGGAACCACAACTAATAGAAATGTTCCAACACAAATTGGAACGGGTACAAATTGGAAAACTGTGGATGGTGGAAATACCCACACTGCAGCTGTCAAAACAGATGGAACGCTATGGGCATGGGGCAGTAATTATAATGGTAAGCTAGGAGATGGAACTACGACTAATAGAGTTATTCCAACACAAATAGGAACAGCTGCCAACTGGCTTAATGTATCTTTAGGTTCTTATTTTACTGTTGCAACCAGAACAGATGGAACACTTTGGGCATGGGGTAACAATTTTTTTGGAGTGTTAGGTAATGGTACAAATGTATCTACAGATGCTACATCCCCTGTACAAGTAGGTTCCTCGTCAGATAATGTATCGGTTTCCGCAGGATTCTATCATGTTCTTGTAAAAAATACCGACGGTGTTATGAAAGCCTGTGGTCTCAATGGTGATGGGCAGTTAGGTGATGGTACTAATATCAATAAAAATACTTATACTTCTATTAGTTGTTCTTTAAATTGTGCTCCGCCAGTACAGTTTTCAACAACCAATATTACTGCTTCATCGGCTACTATTAACTGGACAGCATCTACTCCGGCTCCAAATAGCGGCTATTTGTATCTTTATAGTACGCATTCACCTATTGGAGGTGTACAAGGGGCTACCTCTTCTAAAACAGTGGATTTAACTAACTTATTACCTGATACCACTTACTATTGGTGGGTGGCATCTAATTGTGGATCCAGCCAGGGGAACTGGACTTTGGGTGGTTCTTTTAAAACACTTCCTACAACAGTTACAAATTGCTGGAAGAGTGTTGCTATTGGAAACCTGCATTCGTTAGGAATAAAAACAGACGGAACTTTATGGTCATGGGGATATAATTCTTATGGACAATTAGGAGACGGAACTGTTTCTAACAGAAATACTCCAAAACAAATAGGAACTGCAACAGATTGGGTAAGCATTACCACTGGAGAAAATTATTCACTAGCTCTAAAATCTAATGGAACACTTTGGGCATGGGGAAAAAATACTAATGGGCAAATTGGTGATGGAACTACAAATAGCAAAACCACTCCAACGCAAATAGGAACCGCAACAGACTGGGTAGGTATGACCGCTGGTGATGGTCATACATTAGCTTTAAAATCTAATGGAACACTTTGGGCCTGGGGAAGTAATTCTTATGGACAGTTAGGTGATGGTACAACCATAAATAAAAATATACCAATCCAAGTTGGAAGCGCAACAGACTGGCGAAGCGTAGAATCAGGACGAGGGTCTACTCTGGCCATAAAAACAAATGGAACGCTTTGGACCTGGGGAAGTAATTTCAGCGCAGAACTGGGAGATGGAACTACCAATCACAGAAGTACACCAATGCAAATCGGAACAGATACGAATTGGAGTAGTGTAGATGGTGGATCAAGTCATTCGTTAGGTATTAAAACTGATGGAACGATTTGGGGCTGGGGTGCTAATAACAGTGGCCAGCTAGGAGATGGAAGCACTATATATAAGTTTGTTCCAACACAGATAGGAGTATCAAGCAATTGGAGTAGTATTAATGCCGGTCAAGGTGGATCTTCAGTAGCTCTCAAAACAGATGGTACACTTTGGGTATGGGGTTCTAATAGTAGTGGGGAATTGGGTGATGGAACAACAATCACTCAATATACACCTATGCTTATGGGGAATCCTACCAATAGAAAGGTTATTGCAATAGGAATGAATAATATAGCTGTTATAGGTACAGATGGATTTTTAACAATCAGTGGATCCAATCAGATGGGACAGATAGGTGATGGTACATATACTCACAAGAAAATATTTACACCTCTTGCTTGTCCTACAAGTACTTTATCCGTTACAGAAGTTACAACAAAAGCAGATCAGCTGAAAGTCTATCCGAATCCGGTACAGGATATTCTAACAGTCTCTCTTGATCAAAAGATTCTTTTGGTAACGGTTTACAATGCCGCAGGGCAGTTGATCCTTACAAAAGCAATCAATGATACTAAAGGAACGATTGATTTTTCTGCTTTACCATCAGGAGTGTATATGGTGAAAGTAAATGCAGCTAATGACTTTGTAAAAACAGTGAAAGTGATTAAACGATAAATATTAAAATTTTAATACAACTAAGATTTTCTGAAAATTGAAAGCTTTCAAAATAGCGCCACTTATCTTTAAGTGGCGCTATATTTTAATATGTTGTTGTTAATTTTTTAATCTACATTCCTGATATTTAGTAATATTATTCTTCATTTACTATTTGATGATTCATAATAAAAATATACTTTTGCAGTTGACAATATATATGATAATATATAATATTGTTAATTAAAAAAAACTAAAAACTAATAAACTAAGCGTGAAAATTAATTAAACCATGAACTACACTATATTTATTTTGCCCATTCATCATAGCTAATTGTTTCCAACAATTTAAAAACAGCATTAAAATTTTGAAATTTCTTTAAAGCAGTTGTATTGAATCGATATGATTCTTTTTTCAAATCATACCTTACTGTTAAAAATCATAACAGTAATATCAGTTTGAGAATCACAAAAGCTTGAAGCAATGTCTGAAAAGTTTGATGTGGTAAGAGTTATGATGTTACCTTATTTAATCAACGAAAATACCTTTAAAATCAATGTTTATTCATTGATTGAAGTTGCTATACCGCAAGCTCTGTGCTTTAAAAAAGAAAACCGAAAGTGACAGTTCTTACGTTTGGCTATCAGAAGGGTTTTGGGAATCAAAGGACCTAAATTTAATATTAAACCAACCAATTTTTATACTATTATGACAAAAAAACTACTCATCATGGCCTTCACAGGCTTATCCGGGACTATGGCTTTTGCAGCCGATCTGTATGTTAGAAATGGCGGAATAGGGGGTGCTTACTCTACCGTAAGTGCGGCTATTACAGCAGCTTCAGACGGAGACCGCATCATCATTCAGCCCAAAACCAATGGGACAGCGTATATAGAAAACCTGACTATTAACAAGTCACTTACTTTTGTTTCGGAAACCAATTATAATAAATATATCATTCAGGGAAATATTACTATCAATCCGGCAGCAGGAAGAGTAGTGACCATCAGCAGTCTGAGTACAGGGGCTTCTGGCAGTTATAATTTAGAAACAAACGGAGGAACATCAGGCGGAAGAACTACTGTTAATCTTTTGAATTGTGATCTGAATAATGTTTTTTCATATCAGATCAATACAACTACCAACGTTTCCGGTAGTACGGTGAAGGGAAACCTGATATTTTCTCACGGAATATGTACGGCCAATAAAACAGGGTTTATCAATATCTATTCTGTGGCACCGGATACCATTCCTGCCTCATCTGATATTGAAGTGTATGGTAATATATCAAACGGAGGGATACAGACTTCACAAATCAATTATAACTTTAAATTCTACAATAATTTCTGTACCGGGTTTAATATTACAAACCTTAAATCAGGAAGCTCTAACGAAATCGTTAACAATACTGTTTACAACCCTAATCCGGGTGATTTGGCTCCGTTTACGATTAACATCAATGGAACAACGGCTGGAAATATTGCCATTATGAATAATGCTGTTTCTTTTGTAGTGGGTCAAACCAATGTTTGTATTCAAAACGCAAGTAGTAATGTAAATGTGACCGCTAGTTATAATTTATCTACGAACCCTTTTATAACACAAGGGAATATGACTCAAAGCAACAATTCAGGGTCAGTTAATATGAATTTTGATAATACGGCATATACGGTAACCGGTATGAATGTTAATGCAGGAAATTCTGATGTAAAATACACAGATTTAGACCTTACCAGAAACGATGTTGGGCATTATGGCGGTTCTAACAGCTGGGCAAATTACTGGCCTGCAGATAACGGAGGAAAACCTCAGGTGAATTACTTGGTAACTCCAAGAACAGTCAACAATGGTACGTTAACCATCACCGGATCAGGTTTTTCTAAATAATCTTAATCATACAATATATGAATAAATATATCTATAGTATAATCGCTTTGTTTATGGCGACGCTGTGCTGGGCGCAGATGTTCGTGAGCCAGGCCGAGTATTTCTGGGATACCGATCCCGGAAAAGGAAACGGTACTTCCGTATTAGCTACGGATGGAAGTTTCAACAGTGTTTTTGAGCAATTAACCAAAACAGGAATTGCAACACCAGGCATCGGTTTACACAAACTCTCTGTTCGTATCAAAGACAATATGGGAGTTTGGGGGCCTGTTTTTACCAATGTCATTGATGTTCAGCAAAATTCAGTGTCAAACATCCTGGCCATTTCTCAGGCTGAATATTTCTGGGATAATGATCCGGGAAAAGGAAATGGTACTCCGGTATTAGCTACCGATGGTAATTTTAACAGTACTTACGAGCAACTGACCAAAACAGGAATTGCTTTGCCATCCGCTGGTTTACACGTATTTAATGTTCGTATCAGAGACAATGCAGGGGTTTGGGGGCCACTTTTTAAAAATGTTATTAATATCGAAGCTTCAACACCTTCAGGTTGCTGGCAGACTCTTAGTACAAAAGGTGACCATTCAGCAGGTATAAAAACAGACGGAACATTATGGACGTGGGGAAGTAATTCCAATGGCCAGCTCGGAGACGGAACAACGATCGATAGAAATATGGCTATCCAGATAGGCACAGCCAATAATTGGTTGAAAGTAGAAGCCGGATCTGATTATACTGTTGCCATCAAAACAGATGGTACCTTATGGGCGTGGGGTGAAAATAACTATGGCCAATTGGGAGACGGAACTACTATAGACAGATTTATTCCTACTCAGGTTGGAACAGCCAATAACTGGCAAAGTATAGCTGCCGGGCTTTATCATGTATCAGCTGTCAAAACAGATGGTACACTTTGGGGATGGGGATATAATAATGAAGGAGAATTAGGAGACGGAACTTCAATTGCCAAAAAAATCCCAACACAAATTGGAACAGATACAGACTGGACCATGACCTCAGCGGGAAGTTATCATACATTGGCTTTAAAATCAAATGGAACACTATGGGGATGGGGTAATAATTCTGATGGACGAGTAAATGGAACTCCGGGCAATAAGTATTTTCCGGTTCAAATCGGAACGGAGAACAATTGGCAACGTGTTGATGCCGGATATAGCCATTCTGTAGCACTCAAAACCGATGGTACGCTATGGTCATGGGGAAGAAATACTTATGGAGAATTAGGAGATGGAACAGTAGTTTCAAAATCAATCCCAACACAGGTAGGAACGGCAAACAATTGGTTAAATGCATCCGCAGGAATGCAGTTTACAATGGCCACTAAAACAGATGGTACGCTATGGGCATGGGGGAACAATTACTATGGAACATTCGGGAACGGTACATCAGGATCTACCTATGTTATATCACCTGTAAAAGTAGGATCGTCTTCAGACAATATGCAGGTTTTTGCCGGAGATAATTCTGTTCTTGTAAAAACTAACGATGGCTTTTTAAAAGTATGTGGACTCAATAACAGAGGAGGATTAGGTGATGGTACGAATGAACATAAATTTACTTATACTTCTATTAGTTGCCCTTCAAATTGTCTTCCGCCAACACAATTTTCATCAACCAATGTAACTTCTACAACGGCTACTATTAAGTGGACTGCATCAAATTCAGCACCTAATGGAGGTTATCTGTATCTTTATAGTACCCACACAGTAGTTGGAGGAATACAGGGAGCTACTTCTTCTACAACTGCAGATCTGACAAACTTATTACCAGGTACCAAATATTACTGGTGGGTAGCATCGTATTGTGGATCAAGCCAGGGCAATTGGGTGCCGGGAGGTTCTTTTACCACACCTTCTACCACGGATACAAGTTGTTGGAAAAGTGCCGCTGCCGGATGGTTACATTCATTAGCCATCAAAACAGATGGAACGCTATGGGCTTGGGGATATAATACCTATGGGCAATTTGGAGATGGAACCAATACTAACAATTCTAAACCAACCCCAGTAGGAACAGATAATAATTGGCTGAAAATAGCAGCAGGTTATTACCATTCTGTGGCACTCAAAACAGATGGTACCCTATGGACATGGGGACGTAATGAGGAAGGCCAATTAGGAGACGGAAGTAATACTAACAAAAATGTTATAACACAAATAGGAACTGCAACAGACTGGGTAAGTGTTGTAGCCGGTAGTGAGCATACAGTAGCTCTGAAATCAAATGGAACAATTTGGGCTTGGGGTGAAAATAACTATGGACAGTTAGGAGACGGTACAAAGATCAGGAAAAATGTGCCTGTACAGATAGGTACCGCAACAGACTGGGCAAGTATTAACGCGGGACAAAATCATACCCTTGCTCTCAAAACAGATGGAACACTATGGGCTTGGGGATATAATAATAGTGGACAAGTAGGAGACGGTACAAGGTTAGATAAATTAACTCCAATAAAAATAGGAACCGCAACAAATTGGAAAAGTATTGATGGCGGAGGAGACATGTCGATAGGAATCAAAACAGATGGAACACTATGGGCTTGGGGAAGTAATTTCAGAGGAGCTCTGGGAGATGGAACTACAGTGGATACATATACTCCAATACAAATTGGAACAGAAGCAAATTGGAGAAGTGTTGATGCTGGTTTTGGTAATTCTTCTATCGCTCTGAAAGCAGATGGTACTCTCTGGACATGGGGAAGTAACAGCAATGGCCAGTTAGGAGATGGAACAGCAACTAATAGAAATATCCCTATACTTATCGGAACTGCTGCTAACTGGCAAAGCATTTCAGCTGGGAGTTCCCACACACTTGTGATTAATACCAACGGGCTTTTAGCAGGAGCTGGTGATAATCAGTTGGGAGAAATAGGAGACGGAACAAGGCTTAAAAGGAGAATATTTACACCGGTAGCTTGTCCTCCGGCTTGTAATCCTCCTGGACAGTTTATATCTTCTAATATTACATCCAGTTCGGCTACTCTTGGTTGGACAACACCTAGTCCGGCTCCTGGTGGAGGATATTCATATATGTATAGCACAAATTCAGAGTTTGGAGGAATAGAAGGGAAAACTACTTCTACTGCGGGTAATAATGTGACCAATTTATTGCCAAACACCACTTACTATTGGTGGGTAGCATCTAGTTGTGGATATAATCAGACGAATTGGATACCGGCAGGATCCTTTACTACACTTCCTACCAATGAAACAGGTTGTTGGGAAAATGTGAGCTCAGGCGCTTATCATTCATTAGCACTCAGATCAGACGGTACATTATGGGCATGGGGATCTAATAATAATGGCCAGCTAGGTGACGGCACTAGCACCTCAAAAAACATTCCTGTACAAATAGGCACTAGTACCTGGCTGAAAATTGCTGCTGGATACAGTCATAATGTTGCCATCAAAGCAGATGGAACAATATGGACATGGGGAAGTAATCAACATGGGCAATTAGGTGATGGAACTACAACTTCAAATAATAATCCAACGCAAATCGGGACAGCTACGGACTGGGTAAACATTGCTGTTGGGTATAATCATACATTCGGAATTAAGTCAGATGGAACATTATGGGGTTGGGGACTTAATGATTATGGATTATTAGGTGATGGAACTACCATCAATAAAAACGTACCTGTGCAAATCGGGACTGCAAATGATTGGAAAATGATCACAGCAGGGTCTGAGCATACTCTTGCCATCAAAACCAATGGAACACTATGGGGTTGGGGAAATACAAATAATGGACGGGTAGGTGAAGGAACTACAACTTCAACAATCATATCAACTCCTATTCAAATAGGAACCGCTGCTGATTGGAAAAATGTGAGTGCTGGTTGGCTTCATTCGTTAGGGATGAAAACAGATGGAACGTTATGGGGCTGGGGAAATAATTCAGACGGGCAATTAGGTGATGGAACCACCATTTCTAAAAGTACTCCAACGCAAATCGGGACTGGAACAAACTGGAAAAATGTGAGCACTAACAATTATAGTTCTTCAGTAGGACTTAAAACAGATGGTACTCTTTGGGCATGGGGTAGAAATACTTACGGGCAATTAGGGGATGGAACTACAGTCCGCAGATTGAATCCAACTCAAATAGGAACAGCTACTGACAGAAAAATTGTTGCCGCAGGAGACTATACCACACTTGTAATCAATACCAATGGATTCTTATCAGGAACCGGTCGTAATGATGACGGAGAAATAGGGGATGGTACCAATATTTCAAAGCCAATTTTTACACCTATTGCTTGTCCTAAAGATGTATTAGCTGTTGTAGAGAATACACCAAAGACAGATCAGCTGAAAGTGTATCCCAATCCGGTAAGTGATATTCTGACGATCTCTTTTGATCAAAAGATTCATTCTGTAACCATTTACAATGCAGCAGGACAGCTGATACTTGCGAAAGCAATTGATGATACTAAAGGAACAATTGATGTTTCCGGATTTGTATCAGGGCTTTATCTGGTGAAAGTAAATGCAGCCAATGGTTTTGTAAAAACAGTAAAAGTTATCAAACGATAAACATTAAATTTTAATGTAATCATTAAGATTTCTTTTTGAAGTCATTCAATATAGCGTCACTTAAAAATAAGTGGCGCTATATTTTTTTTACTAATCAATATTTTTGAATATCTTAAGTGAGCCCAAAAATAAGAACCAATTAAAACTTTAAAACCATGAAAAAAACACTATTTATTAGCTTTTTTCTGTTCAGCGTTTCCATGGCAATTGCACAAACTATAGAATCTGCAAGTCGTGGCACGGCAGGCTATATAAAATCAGATGGCACCATTGAAAATAGTAACCGATCCACGGTAGGATATATCAAGTCTGACGGAACAATTGAAAATAAAAGCCGCTCAACAATCGGTTACATTAAAAGTGATGGGACTATAGAAAACAGCAGCCGTTCTACAGTAGGTTATGTTAAACAAGACGGTACTGTTGAAAACAGCAGTCGTTCAACGATTGGTTATATTAAAGATGATGGAACAGTGGAAAACAGTAGCCGTAGTACTATTGGCTATGCTAAGGGTATAAAAAAAGAATGGGTGGCAGTAGTGTATTTCTTTTTTAAACTAAATTAATGACCAGCGCTTATAAAAAAGAATCTTTAATTGAGGAAATACTTTTTCAGATACTTTTTCTGTTATGCTTAACTAAAAATAAAAACACCAAAAAATAAAGATATGAACACCAAAAAGATAGACTTGGGCTTTTTTCCAACGCCATTACAAAAGCTGGAAAACTTGTCAAAGATATATTCTGATTACAATATCTACATAAAAAGAGACGACAATACCGGATTGGCATCAGGGGGAAATAAAACCAGGAAATTAGAGTTTTTAATCCAACAGGCATTGGACGAAGGCTGTGATACTGTAATTACTGCGGGAGCACAACAATCTAATCATTGCAGGCAGACAGCGGCGGCATGTGCTAAAATGTGCCTGCAATGTCATCTGCTTCTGGGGGGTGAGAAACCTGATACCTATGATGGAAATCTGCTGTTGTCTTCATTACTTGGAGCATCCATACATTTTACAGGTGAAAACAGGAAAGGAGAAGACATACAACTCTTAAAAGAAAAACTGGAACATCAGGGAAATAAATGTTTTATCATTCCCTATGGTGGTTCAAATTCTACGGGAGCATTAGGATTTGTAAACGCTGTGAAAGAGTTGAAAGAGCAGCTTGCTGAAAAAGAGATCACCATAGATTATATATTTTTTGCCTCAAGTTCGGGGGGAATGCAGGCCGGATTAACTGCCGGTAAAGCGCTGTATGATCTGAAAGCAGAGCTCATCCCCATTAGTATAGATAAAGACGAAACCAATGGCGTTTCCCTGGAAGAAGTTGTTTTTGGAATTGTTCAGGAATTAACACCAAAGCTTAACATTAACAAAAAGATTGAACTTTCAGAAATTATGCTCAATAGAGATTATGACAGTGCAGGATATGGTGTCTTAACAGCTAATGAAAGATATGCTATTGATGAACTGGCCAAAAATGAAGGCATTCTTTTAGACCCCGTTTATACAGGAAGAGCGTTCTACGGTATGCTGGATTTTTTGAAAAATAAAAAAATGCCGGCACATTCTAATGTCTTATTCTGGCATACCGGAGGACTGCCTGCTGTTTTTACATTTGCCAAAGAGTTGACTTAAATGTTGAGGATATAAAGATAAGAACGATCAATATGGAAATAACCTTACAAGAAATAACTGTAGACAATTTTTATGATGTCTGCCTGCTGACCACCAATAAAAGTGGAATCCCTACGTTTGATGAGGAATTTTTATGCAGCAATTCAGTATCTATTGCTGAATCCAAATATTATCCGTTATTGAATCCACAGGCTATATGATAAATTACTGATCGGTTTTATCATGTCTGGGCCTTATTGTAAGGATAATGGAAACTTTTGGGTGCTGAGATATATGATCGATCATCAATATCAAGGTAAGGGGTACGGAAAAAAAGCATTCCACACTTTTATAGAACAGATAAAAAGAAGTGGAAATATAGAGCAGATTCACATCGGGCTTGATCCCGACAACATCCGTGCAGTATCTCTTTATACTTCGGTAGGTTTCGAATTTACAGGAGAACGAACAGATGGTGAGGATGTATATATTCTGAGACTTATCCAGAATGCACCATAAAACATAATCAAATGATTCATAGAAATGAATAACGAACTCCATGAACTCCTTTATTATTACAACGAGGAAGGATACGAAGGATATGACTTAAGTGAAGTACAGCTTCTTGAAAAAAAGGATGTTGACAGGATAGAAAAATTGAAATTGCTTCTTCACGATGACAATCAGTATATTGTATATCAGGCCATGCTTATTTTACTCGCATGGTCCATACCGGAAGGGTTTGAAATACTTGACCGGTTCATCCATGAAAAATGGGATGAAAAAGAAAATTTTGAACCCCATAGACTCTATAATGAAGACAATGTATACGATGTAATTACCAATGCATTGTATATTGCAACATTCAATGGAAAAAGCGACCAGGAATTATATCCTTACATCAGACAGTTTTTAAATAGCTATGGAGATAAGTTCTTTGAGTCCAATCTAAAGGATTTTCTGTTAAAGAAAAACTGCAGCTTTCTTTTAAAAGAAATAGAACAGGCCATACAAAGTGCCTTACAATATAAAAGGTACTATCAGGCTAGTCAGTTGTTTCCGGTTATGGTTCATTATGACAAAAATGCATTTAATAAATATGTGGATATTTTTGGCTCTTTACTAAGCCAGGATAATAGAATCGTATACAATATGGAAGAAGCAGGAAAAATACAGCAGAAGAATTAAATGCTATCTTTCTTCATTTTCGATTGAGGTGTAGAGGGTTTTATTTTTTGATTGATAAGTTTCCGATTTTCAGAAGCATTTCTTTGGCATTGTTATTATCAGGGTTTAATTCAATGGATTTCTGATACATTGTAACACCTTCTTCCTTTTTACCACATTGTAGCAATGCTTCTCCATAACTGTCATACACATTCCAACTCATCGGAAATAATAAAGTGGCTGAATGAAAGGTCTTCAAGGCATGATCACAGTGTTGAAGTCTGAGAAACTGGTATCCCAATCTGTTAAAATCACTTTCAGATGCTTCATAAATGTGTGGATTTTTCAAATATTCCTGAATCAGCTGATCTGCTTTTTCTTTGTTTTCATTGTCAAGTAAACTTCCATAGATTCTTGAAAGATTTTGCATAGGAATGGCAGAAGGCTTGTGATTCATTATATTTAAAACGGCTTTCGATATTGCAAAAACAGGAGCGTTGCCTGTATTGGAAAGAAGAATAACGGTTTGGTTTTTAGTGATATTATGAAGTAAGATACTGGTGAGTCCATTGATCGATCCGTCATGAAAAACTATTTTTCCATCAGTTTCATCCGTGTACATTGCCCATCCTAAGCCATAGCTGACTTCTTTTCCGTCTATCATAAACGTTACTTTTTTTCCGTCATTCAGTGTAGTTGGAGTTAAAGCTTCCTGCAGTTCTTTCTTTCCTATTATTTGATGAGTAAACAGTGCATTTTCATATTTTTTAAGATCTGATGCGGTACTTACAATCCCTCCGTTTCCGTAAAAATTGCTTTTTTCCTGTATTAGAAAAGGATCTTTAAGGGTATTGATATTCACAAGACGGGTTGAATATAAATTAGGATAAGTGTATCGTTCTACCTGATTTTGACTTTTAATTTTCCTGTTAACGGGTACCAATGAATTTTTCATTTTGGCAGGTTTAAAAATATTTTCATTCAGATACCGGGTATAGCTCATTCCGGAAACCTTCTCTATAATCATTGCTGCTATACAAAAGTTAATATTGTTGTATTCCCATTTGCTTCCCGGTAGAAATGAAAGGGGAGTTTTGAAGCGAAGAAATGTTGGAATAATATCCTGATTAGAAATTAATTTTTCCGGGTTTTCTTCGATAACCGTATCAAATAAATGATACTCTTGTGCTAGTCCTGATGTATTATTGAGCAGATGTCTGATGCTGACATTAGAATAGGGAAAATCCGGCAGATATTTTTGAACAGGGTCTTCCATCTTAAGTTTTCCTTTCTGTTGAAGCTGTAAAACAGCTGTTGAGGTAAACGTTTTTGTGATTGAAGCAATAGGAAATTGAGACATCTCATCCATCTTTTCTTTCTGTTCTATATTGGAAAACCCATACTGATTAGAAAAAACCGACTCTCCGGATTTGGAGGCTACAACACTTCCATTGAAAATTTTTTTCTCATAAAGTGTTGAAAATAATTCTTTCAATTCTTGTCCGGAAAAATTGTTGATAAAGAAGACAGTTGTCCATAAGAATAGCAATTTGTTTTTCATTTTGTTTTCATTTTTTGCAGGCAAAGGCTGATTAATTGTCAAAAGCTTTTATTGTATGGTTATTGTATTGCTTAGGCTATTAGTAAAACACCTGAGAGAAAGATAGTATTACATTGGAATATGAAATTTTAGGATGCTCTTAGCCTACATTTCTTTCATTTGATTAAAATAAAATCTCCAAAGCCAGGAAACTTTGGAGAATAAATGAACTAACTTGATATGATTATCTTTACATATCTTTTAAAAGATTTATCTGTATAGGCTTACTTGATGAAGACGATTTCGTTTTACGGAATTCTTATTTCTTCAGCCTTAATTAATCTACAGCAGATTAACTATTTTATTTTTGTTTCAATGAAAAGTTATCCATATAAACTGCCTGATGAATGCCGTTCAGTAAAACCTTCAGTCCTAAATGGGTATCTTTTTTTATAGAAATAGTATAGGTCTTTTTATCTCCTGTGATTTTGGAAGGTTTAGCTATTGAAACATATGATTTTGCATCGGAAGTATTGTTCACTGAGAAAATCTCCAATGTAGTTTCCCCTCCGTTATCTGAAATATCAAGGCTAAGAGTATAGTTTCCTGCTTTAATTTTCGGAGTTACTAAAAACATATTTTCTCCAGGACTGTTCATTGAGTAAAATATAATTTTTTTGTCACTCGCATACAGCATTGCCTTTCCTCCCGGCTGGGCAGTCCAGCATTTATCAATATCTTTCCATGTATCAAAGTTTTCGTTGATGGCAGATTCTGTTTTACATTGTGCTTTTACCGTTAGAAGCCCTCCCATAGTTATTAGCCCTGCTAATACGATTCTTTTCATATGTTATTTTTATTTATTTTATGTAAAAATAAGCAAAAAAGATTACCCCTGAAATATCCAGCCAATAGAGTTCAGGAGAATTTTATAAAACAAAGAGGAAAAGAGAAGAAGCAGGCTGGAAGTGATTTTCAGCTATAAAATTATAAGGTTCCCGTTTTGAGCTTTTTGAATTAAGCATCAAGCCTATAAATAAACTCTTCAATCTCCATCTGTCTTGCATTGGCAAAACCTTTATCTGTACCGATTCTAAGAAAGCCACAATTTTCCAGTACCTTCTGTGAACCAAAATTGTCAAAGGCAACCCGTCCAAAAATAGGTCTGGCCGGTTCAAGGGTAAGAAACTCTTTTAACGCTTTTGTGGCAACACCTTTCCCCCAGAACTCTTTATCAATCCAATAAGTGATTTCTGTATTGCCTTCCATAATAAACTTTGCAATACTTCCTGCGATAACAGTACCTACTATAATGGTCTGGTTATTGACAGTCGGGTCATTCAGTAATCTGGTGTATTTAACCAAATATGCATCCTTATTGGCAAAATCTTTTGAAGTAAATGCTGCCAGATGATTGGCTTCAGCATCAAGCTGAAATTGAAAAAGAGTGCCTAAATCATCGACTGTTGTAGGTCTGAGTTCTATTTTATAGTTACGATCTTTCATTTTGAGTGATTAGTTAGTGGGTATTCAAATATAATGCTTGTTTACACAGCATTTTATTCAGATTAATAATATTCAAATTCTCTTTCTATTTTTTGTTGAACTGTTCCATATTCATCTGTTAGCTCTATATAAACAGGATTAGATTTCGCGTCCAGTTTTACATTTTTAGAAGTAAGCTTAGATTTTTTATGATTGGTTACATCTTCAATAAGCATTTCATGCTCTTCACCATTGATATACGTATAAAAAATGATGTTATTAATTGGAGTACCATAAAAAGTTCCCGTTTCTCCCGTTTTTATAAGGCGGTTATTCTTGTCAAAATAAAGCAACTTATTAAGCGACATCTTATGATCAACAGTATTTGAAATTCTCCGATACACAGAATCGGATATTTTTTCAAAATAGCCATTGCTTTCTACCTTTTTATTTTTAGAATTAACGGTTTCGAAATAACGTTTGGTCTTATCTTTTGAATTATAGGTAATAATTTGATCTATGAATCTTTCATTGGGAGATTCACTCTGGGTTGCATTATAGTATTCTATCTTTGTCAGAAAACCTTCTTTGTCAAAATAAGAAATACTTTTATTTGTATTCTGAGTTGAAAACGTGATGAACTCTGTGACCTTTTTGGGATGTCCTGAATAGTTAGAAAATTGCAGATCATTAATGACTGATTTCTCCTGGCAGCTTACAAAAGTATACAGTACAATAAACAGGTAACTAAGGGTTGTTTTCATAAGGTAGGATTACAGCGTTCTGGAGTTTTCACTAATACTCAAATATACATAACCCGGTTCAATATTAATAAATAGATTAAGATTTTGTTCTTTTCGATATTTTCATGTATTTTTTATTGGGTTGTTTGAAATGAAATGTATGATTGAGCTTAAGAGCCACATTGAGATACGAGCCATAGACTTCCATCATCATAGAAAGCTATGATTGCACGTAGTGTTTACCGGAAATGTAGAAAACATAAATGTAATACACATTTAATGCAGAGGTAATTTCCATGAAAACAGATTCCGGTAGTTTCGTGAGCGATTTACAAATTATAAATACGTATTACCCTTTATTACCTATAATTATGATTCAAAAACAATTCTTTGGATGGATGTTTATGCTTGCTGTAACAGGCATCGGATGTCAGAATAATCAATTAACTTCAGCAGCAATGGAGGAGGAGCTTCCATCGAAAGCCAGTACCAGCAGAGTAGATGCAGAGGTGAGTGTTAATCCTTATGTAGATACCAGTACTTATATCAATTCAGGCTTTAGCTTTTTAAATCCGGCCCAGGTTAATAAAAATCGTCAGGCTATTGGTGGAAATGCATACACCGAAGTCTATGGATTCAATATCCCGGAAGAAAACAGGGTAAGGGGAATCCGCTGGAACACTGATGATGAAACTACTTCTATTTGGAGACCACAGGGAATTGCCGGATTTACCAAAGATGGTGTTCGCTATCTGTTGGTGAGCTGGTATGCAAAAGATGACGCCGAATATAAAGGGTCCCGCATTACGCTGATCGACATCAGCCCAAGTTCAAGCACCTATCTCACCTACCGGCATATCCTTCTGGTACAGCCTGATATCCCAACCAATACCACTACCTATACCCAATACGGCTCTTACGCCCCATTGAAAGTACATGCTGGTGGCATAGCCTATTTCAAAGGGAAAATATATCTCAGCAGTACCAATCTGGGGGTTCGGATATTTGATCTGAATAAAATTATTGAAGTAAGTACCGGAGATACGACCAATGAGAAATGTGGTAAAGATGCCAACGGAAATTTATTCGCTTTCAACTATCGGTATATATTACCTCAGACCGGGTATCAGAAGATTAATAATGCCAGTCCTTTCTCCACCATACAGGTGAATGATGAAGGAACTCAGCTTTGGACAGGACAATATTATGCAGGCAGTGCGGATGCTTCTATTGTTCCTAAAGTCTTTGGTTTTCCTGTTGATGCCAATGGAACCATCCAAAACTCAGGGATTGTGAGTGTCGCTCCTAAAAACAGTCTTTTTACAGATAACCATGCCCATGGTATCCAGGGCGTATTCCGAAAAGGAAACAAAACATGGCTTTCCTGTACCGGATCTCCAAGCAATTCCTACGGTTCCAATGCCAGACTGGCAAGATATACCGACGGAGCAGATGATACGGTACGTTATAGATGGCCCTACGGAGCAGAGTCTCTTTATTATGAATCTCAATACAACTATCTATGGAGCCTTACGGAATATGAACCCAATGCCGGAGCGCAGAATGGCAACCAGGTCAACCGTTGTATTTTTGCGGTAGATTTTTCTAAGTATGAATAAGGGAAAATATCTAGCATAGATTGAAAATAAAAGCATCATTACAACATGATGCTTTTATTTTTTATGGTTTTCCTGAAATAGAATTTCTAAAAATGGGCGTTGTAATTGATACAGGTATAAATACTTACTAAAATATGGTAGTATAAACGCCTATTGACTACGGTATAAATACCTGACATGAAAATTAGAGATTTATACGCTAACATCACTTCATTTTTCGCCGTTACTTTGACATGTTCAAAAGATGTTTCGAAACCCTGAACAAAAAATGGCAGTCTCCGAAAAGCCGATAAAAGAGTAGGAAAAAAACCAAAAATTATTAATCATGAAAAATCCAGAAAATGTTGCTCCTTTTGTAGAAGCATCAGAACTCATTACAGAATTAAAAGACAAGGCTAATGATATACTATCAAGTGTTTTAAGCACAGAGCTATCCTCTATAACCATTAACGGCAAAGGAAATTTCCCTTATTACTGGCAGGATCCGTCAAATCTTAAGTTTAATAAAAAAACGTACGACTGGATCTCATCAAATCTTAAAGCCAATACTGAGCCGGTTCAGCTTGATCAGGTATTTACCAATTATTTTATTGATGTTTTCTCAAAAGTCAATTATTCTTTATCTGAAGAAGATACAGTGATATTAAATGATGCTCATAAAAATGCTACAGATCAGCAGATGGCTTTACTTAATGCATGGGTAGGAGCTTATGGTTCGCTTCCTCCTGCAACAGAAACAATGCAGCCTATTGATATCATTATGAATAAAATCGCTACAGAATGGGCTAATCCGGCAACTACCTTATCCCAAATTCAGAAAAGTGATAACCTGGATGCTTTACTGAATAAGACTCCGGCAAGTGGCCAACCTATTCTTCCTGTTTTAGCGAATTATCTGAATGCTCTGGGAGCCACAATATCTTTACAGAACAATGTGACGATGAATAATGGTTATTTATCCAGAGTGTTAAAGAATGTACAACAGCCTAAAAAAGATAACGGAGGTCTGCAGTTGAATGACGACAGTGTTTTACCTGCCTTCCAGGTGACAACACCCCTTAGCGATATTTTAAACGGACTTAAAAATACCTCTCAGGCGGCTCAGATAGACATGGAAGTTAAACGTGAATCCGAAAGCCGGTTCCAGGTTTCCGTACAAGGGAAGACTGGTTTTTCTATTCCTATCTTCGACTTCTTTACCTTAGGAATTGGGGGCAATGCTAATTATTTCAGTGAAGATATCGCCATCAGCAAAAACTCGATCAAAATATCGATGTCTTTTACCGGAGTTACGCTTGTCAATTTTGGTCCTACAGATTTTAATATTGCAAGCAATATGTACTGGGCATGGTTTGATCCTATCCGTAAAGCGGAAGTAAACAGTGCAGACAAAGAGAAAGAAAAACATATTTCCGGATATAAATTTTCTCCGAATCCTGCTACAAAATTCGGACCTGACGGACCTTTCGGTCTGCTGAACGGGGTTGCAATTTCTAATTACCCTAGTGTTGAGATTACGGTAACTGGTGAAGATTATAAAAGTATTCAAAAAACCTTTGAACAATCTTCTTCTGCAACACTTTCCTTCTTAGGAATTCCTTTGGCCAGTGTTACAGAGTCTACGTATTCTTCGTCTATTCAGGTAGACAGTTCAAAATCAACTATCAAGATCACTTTAACCCCTCCTCAAAGTCTGATCGCTGGTAACAATAGAGATTCCATAGCCTGGGTTCTTGGTGCTATCGTCGATTATCCTGCACAGGTAAATAGTGAAAGGGAAATGCTTGAGAAAGGTGCCTATCCCAATTATCAGCTCTATAAAGATAACACCGGAACTACCTATTGTTCAGGAAGCAAAGTGAAATCTCACGATGTGGGCAGTGCTTGGGTCAGTAAATGTCTTGCTGCCCATCCGGGAACAAGCTGCTCCGGAAAACCATGGACAAGCCCTAGCCAAAAAGGAACAGTTTGGCCATAAACAAATAAAATCCCATTAATAATAAGAGACTGTCTTTTGAGGCAGTCTTTTATATTATAATGGTTTTTTGATTTTTACTCTTAGTTACCGCACGATTGTAGCGTGTGGTTTTTTACCTCAATCCTCTTCTCCTTAGTTACCGCACGAATCCTTTCGTGTGGTTTATGGTTTTTTATCTCAATCCCATTCTCATAAAGTTTTTATCTTTATAAAAACATAATTGATGAGTCGTAATTACAAATTCCATAATCCTGAAGGATTATATTTCATAAGTTTTGCTGTTGTAGGTTGGCTGGATGTCTTTATTAGAAATGAATACAAAGAAATTTTTGTAGAAAGTTTAAGATTTTGCCAAAAGAATAAAGGAATGGAAATACATGCATGGTGCATCATGTCAAATCATGTGCATTTAGTGTTCAGAAGTATAAATGGGCAAAAACCAGAAGCTCTGATAGGAGATTTAAAAAGATTTATAAGCAAAGCACTTGTGACCGCTATCAAAGAAAATCCTACAGAAAGCAGAAAGGAGTTTTTATTAAATTTCTTTCTCAAAGAAGGTTCAAAGGCTTCAAATGTAAACCAATACCAATTTTGGAGACATGATAATAAACCCATTGAGTTGTGGAGCAATAGAGTGATTAATCAGAAGATTAATTATGTACATCAAAATCCTGTAAAAGCAGGTTTGGTTTTCCGTGCAGAAGATTATAGATACAGCAGTGCAATAGATTATTCTGATGAAAAAGGGCTTTTAGATGATATTGTTTTTTTTTTAGAATGTCTGATTTGTAATATTATATTAAAACCACGAAAGATTCGTGCGGTAGTGGGGATTTTTCTTCTGATAATAAATAACCATACAGTTTCGTCAATAACATTATAGTTTTCTTATTCTTAAAAAAATCCTTTCAGGAAAGTTGAGATACTTTTATTTTAATATAAATCTTAATATTGGGAATTATTATTATATTTGATACTTAACAAGTTAATAACGAAAAACATGAAAAATTTAAAAAAAGTTTCAAGAAAAGAAATGAAGCAAGTAAAGGGTGGTGAAGGTAATAATGGTGATTCAAAATGCCCTCCTGGAACCAATGACTGTATTTTACCATTTGGAGGGAATATGTGTATTCCTGATGACAATCAAATGGCATGTCCAGAGTTATAAGACAGAATCTTAAAGCATCGATAGTGCTGAATGTATTTCTAAAAAGCCTTTCAGGAGAATTGAAAGGCTTTTTAATTAGAAAATCTATTATTTAAAAATTTCATTCTGGTAAAGAAGATGACTATCTTCATCAAAACTCATTAATATTATACTGTTGTCAGAAGGTTTAGTTTATACGAAAGGATTTGTGAAAAAAATTAGCGGACAAGAAAATATATTCCAACAGCAATTCCGGCATAAGCCAGAACTGTAATAATATCAGCTATGGGTTTTGAAAAACGTTTTTCCGCAATCTTATCACCATTGATCTGGTTCTTATGGAATTTCAGAATTTTTTTAGGACTATTAACCGGATGGGCTACCAGGCTGTCGCTTTCCCATCGGTCAACGATTACTTTATAGCTCTTGCCGTCAACGTCAATTTTAACATTTTTATTGGGGGTAAGTTTCTCCTGAATATTGATTGGGACAGGTGCTTGTTGTGTGGTAGGGCTTTGGAATTCAGCAGCTGCACTTTGCATTTGAGGAGCATCAGGAGTCGTACGAATAGCATTCTTTTTAAATGCTTGTTTATTGTCTGGTGCTGTAGTCACTTGCTTTTTAACCTGGTAAGTATAGCAACTGGTAAGAGAAAATAATATGATGATGAGATAAAGATTCTTTTGCATTGGTTAAATTTAAGAATTAAACGGAATATTTAGTATTTTCTTTTGAAGAAACCTGTTAAAAAATTGTAGTGTTTCGATTTCCGTTTATTGTTTTGCTTACCACCTGTTATGGTTTGTCTTGTATTTCCGGAAGCTTAATTTCTTTGTTATAAAGCAGATCAACAACATTTTGCATGAAGTTTTCTTTTTTAATTCGCTCTCCATTCGTAACATAAGCGATGGAGAGGTCATCTTCTTTATTATAAATAAGAATGGCATGTGATCCTAATGTATCTCCACCATGTCCATAAAATATAAGATCGTTAAAATCCCAGATTGCCATCCCTCTTCCCCAATTTTCTTTTCCTGGTTTAGGCTCCATCAGCTCCATGGATTCTTTCTTTAGGATCTTATTATGGAATAAACTATTGATGAAAATATTCAGATCATAAGGGGTCGCTGAGACATCGCCTACGCCAATTACATTGAGTAAATTTATTTCCTTTTTCAGAATCGTCCATGAATTGTTTTCATATCGATAAGGCAGAAATACATTTTTTTGATCAGGTTTGAAAGAAGCCAGATTTTTGAGCCTCAGAGGCTGTATAATTTCTGAATAGAGTATTTGGTAAAACGGTTTATTATGCTTTTTTTCAAGAATTTTAGTCAGGAGGTAATAAGCGGAGTTTGAATATGCTGTTTTTTCGCCAGGTTCAAAGCTTTTCCCTTGTTTGACAATGAGTTCCATGATTTCCCGGTCAGTGGTCTTTTCCGTTACCCAAACCTCTCCGTCTTTTACCACATAACTTCCCAATCCGCTGGTATGTTCTAATAAATTTTTAAGGGTTATGAGCTCTGAATTTGGAACTTCCGGATAAAACGCTGAAAGTTTATCATTTAAATCTAATTTTTTTTCTTCAATTAATTTAAAAATTAAAACAGCGGTCATCATTTTGGTCACAGAACCCACCTGATATCGGGTATTTTTATCATCAATTAATTCAGATATATTTTTTTGTCCAAAACTTTTAGCATATACTTCTTTCCCATTTTTAAAAACTGACAAACGTCCCACTCCTAAATTATTATTCTCAATATAATTGAAATAATTATCTAATTTTTCAGAATGAATCGTTTGTGAAAAAAAGTAATTTGAAACAAGAAGAACTAAGAATGCCATTGAGGTTTTCATGATTAATAGGTTTATTAGTTGCTGATATAAAAATTGAAGTCTCAAATATATTACATCTGCTAATATCTGAGTCTGTTTGTATGATAATTTTAAATTATTTTCAAAGTCTTATGGTATTGCATGTCTTCCAGGTTCCGATTTCAAAACTAAAAAAGCCTCTCAGGAAAACTGAAAGGCTTTGTAATCTGGAGAAATATATTATTTAAAGATCTCGTTCTGATAAAGAAGATTATCATCATCATCAAAACTTATGATCAAAACTTTATACTGTTTGGCGCTGTCATTATTGAAAAATTTAATTCTTGGCGGAACATAATCGCTGTCGAATAAATTAGGATTCCAGTAAAGGGTTTCTCTCGTGTCATTTTCAATTTTTGCATCCTCATCCAGCATTTCAACAAGGAACTCCGCTGGCTTATCATATCCTTTGATAACAGATGAGTTATTCTTTGGGGCTTCTTTTCCGGTATTCTTAGTTTTCATATTGCCTCTCATTGTATAGACAGCTACTGCATCACCTACTAATCCACCGCCCTTAATAATTTTTACCATTGCAATATTGTTGACAGGCATAGTAGCAATCATCGTAGGATCTGTAAGGATTTCATCTAAGTATAGCTTAGCTTGCTGCCCCCGAATATAAGGTACATTGGCTCCTGAGCTATTTCTTTGAAAGGTTAAACCGGCTGCTCTTCCTTGTAACCAGTCTAATATATTGGGCATTCCGTCGGTATGCTGATCTTCATTCACAAAATCGAATATGGTAGAGTTCTGAGAACTGAACATTCCTGTGGACAGTTGTTTGTCTAATTCTTCTTTCGGATCTTTCTTCTTTCCTGTTAATTCTACTTCTTTAATTTCCTGTACCTCGACACCCTCTATTTTTTTAGTGTTTTTTTGAGTAATAATAGCTCTGGAAATGGTGGGAGGAAGGGTTTTATTTCCGGTATTTTTTACTAGTTTATATTGTGTTGGAGGAAAGTTGCCCGTAAATTCTGTAGGGTTTACCAATGGCTCTACTGTTACGAATAAATTCTCAGCATTGGATTCTTTCTCATTTCCTGAATTGGCAAATAACGAAACATTCACAGGCTCATCATTGCTCAGATTATTTAAATAAACATATCCGCTTTGATCGGTCTGAAACGGGCTGATAACAGGTTCACTTTTGCCGGCTTTCAATAATAAAACCACACTGGAATTGATTATCAAAGCGTTATTTTTAACAGGTTTCACCCTGTAAGAAAGAAATTTTGGAGATTTGGTCTTTATAGTGGGTACAGATCCGCTAAGTACAGAATTCCAGTCAAACCTTTTCCAGTTTTCAGAAATAAGCAGCGCATCCAATGCTTCACTATTGGCCGTTTTAGAAAAATATTGGGCCGGGCTGTCTATTTTTGTAGTAAAATCTCCCGTTAGCCAGAGGCTGCTCAGCAAGTTTTCTTCTTCGGGCTTATTGCTGCCATCATTTTCACTTACCAAAACCGTATAATGTTTAAAATAGGACTCCGGGGAAAGGTCAATGCTGTTGAAAGATCTTGGCGTTTGTTTTATACTCTGACCTATAATTTCAGCTTTCTCAAGTTTTAGATCATTGGGCCTTATAAAGCAAAGTCTTTGTGCTACCAGATTGTCTTGGTCATCAAAGATGGCTAACTGTAAAACTCCATTCGCTCCATTGCTTATTTTGATAGGAATAAGACTGGAAGCTTCATTGGTTAACTGTTTAATATTGGCCCTGTAAGCAAGATGGTTATTAATGGTTCCTACAATTTTATAATTTTGGAGCTGTTGTTTTAAGTTAACCCCTTTTAACGTGTATTTAATTCCATCTTTAGCACTGTTAACTTCTAAATGGAGACCACTATCTGCTACTTGTGGCAGGTCTATTGTTTTGCTTTTTCCTGTATTATCCTGAATGATCGCCTGGTATTTTTTTCCTGAAGCAGGCGTTATGGTAAAAGAGGCTACATTTTTATCAAAAGACTTAAAAGTAGTTAGAGGAACATTGGGATTTTGTGCATCAATTACTTTTCCGGTCCAGTTTTCTGGTAAAGAAGTACCGCTTGATAATCTTACAGCAAATTTTGTAGAAGTACCATTAACGAAGGTTCCGCCTTCCGGAAAAGCTTTTGCAGACCAATCAGAACTTTTAGAAATGATCAGTGATTCTGGGGAGTTTGGATTGTAAACCGGAATGGTTTTCACAATCTGAAAGTCTTCGTTAAAGTTGGTCATGTAAGGCGTATAAGCTCTCACAAAATAAACCTGCTCAGGAAGATCTTCTTTCAGTTGAAAATCTCCGCTGCCTTCTCCATTGGTAAGCAATACGGTCTTCCAGGCTATTAATTTTTTATCAGAACTGTACAGTTCTACAAAGAGGGTCGTAGAGAGTGCAGAGCGGTTATACCCATCAAATACAAAGCTCTTAAACCAGATTTTATCCCCAGCTGCATATTGTGATTTATCTGTAAGGACATATACTTTTTCCTGTTCGTAATTATTCTCAAGATTTGTAATTGCTTTTTCCAATTTGGTTTGGGCCACTATGGGCTGTACCATAGAAAGAAGCAATACACCGAATATATTTTTCATAGAAATCTTAGCGCATTTTAATT
The DNA here is from genome assembly GCF_003815715.1 of Chryseobacterium sp. G0162. NCBI lineage: Bacteria > Pseudomonadati > Bacteroidota > Flavobacteriia > Flavobacteriales > Weeksellaceae > Chryseobacterium > Chryseobacterium sp. G0162. The sequence goes on from NZ_CP033922.1 coordinate 4,273,222, forward strand.
CAGTGCTAATTTAATCATTTAAAGACTTCAAAAATGGATATTGATCCTCTTATTTTAAAAGAAATACAGCAGATTGGTAATATTTCTTCGAATATGATTTTTTAAAAGAGTATTTGAAAACGATATCTTACAAAATGACTTCATTGGATCGAGGTTTGACTTTCTCCAATTTCACTAAAGCATACCGGATTATCTGAACTGCGCAGGTCTTTGTTGTTTTGCTGCCTGTTCTACCAGTTCCTTAATACGTTTTTGACGGGTTTCCGGCCTTTTGGCAAATGTAACCCAGTGCAATATCATTTTTTTTAAGGTTTTACTCATCGCTAAAAAATAATCTTTTGAACCGGCATGTGCTGTAAAGGCGTTTTCCAGATCATTGGGGATGATAAGCTCTTCAACACTGTCCAGAATAGTCCACGAGCCGTTTTCTTTAGCCACTTTAATACTTTCAAGCCCGGCTGGCTGCATTACACCTGTATCTATAAGCCTCTGAACCTTTTCTTTATTGATTTTGGACCAGTTACTTTTGGTTTTGCGTTGGGTGTACAATTGCATAAATGAATTGGAATCTACAGTCTTTCTAGTACTGTCGATCCAGCCAAAACAAATGGCTTCATCCACTAATTCGCTCCAGCTAACTGTGGGAAGTCCGGATTTTTTATTGTTGCAAATAATCCATATCCTTTGGCTTGAACGATGGTTTTGCATAAGCCAGTCACGCCATTCCTGTTTGGTGTTGATAGCGATACTCTTTTTTTCTAACCCTGTTTCCATTGTATTTTTATTTTGCTTTTGTTTTTGATTGATTCAGTTATCTATGGCCTATAATCCTGTATGACAGAGAAATTTCACATAGAATGAAGTTGTTGATTGAATACAACAAAATTAGCAGTATCATTGACAGCTATGTGTCAGGAGTGGATAAAATTCCATTGAGTACCTGATCTCTGCGATCAGATAATGGACCATTGACTCTAATTACTTTTATTCTAAAATCATTAATCCAATCATAGAGTAAATCATTGACCTGGTTTCTGAGTTTTGGAAGCTCAATCTGGTGTACAGGGATCACATCCGGTTCTTCAATGGGAACCAATACAAAAAGGTCAATTTCATCAATTATTGCCTGAGCCTTTTCAAAGAGAGATTGAATATTTCTACGAGGATCAAGAACATGAAGATAGGCTAAGAGATCAATAACACATCTGTCAAATATCACATTGTCTCCACTTTGCAGAATCAGTTTTACTGAATAATTAAATTGTTCAACGAAGTCTTCGGCATCAGGAATTTCTGAGAATTCATAACCACATAATTCCATTTGGTAATAAGGCTCTGTCTCAAGGGTATAACCTGACAGATGTTCCAGAAGCTCTTCCGCCAAAGTGGTTTTGCCAACATTGTGAGCCCCGAATATCGCAATTCTCATATTTCACTTAATTTTATGATTAGCTTTTCCTTTGTGATCTCATTAATGGAAACATTACACCTTTCTTTAAAGATATTAAAAATGATTTAGAAAATAAAAGCACCAATTTAAATTCATTAGTGCTTTTTTGCTGATGAGGGCTTTATCTCTATTAAAATAGCATTATTCTATCCACAGATTTCCCATAGAATAGGTTCTGGCTTTACCTGCCACAATCACTCTTTCGCCTTTGTTTTCGCAATAGAGCTGGCCTCCTCTTTCTGAAAGTTGACGGGCGAAAAGTTGATCTTTTCCTAACCTTGATGACCAAAATGGGATCAGTGAACAGTGTGCAGAACCGGTAACAGGATCTTCAAGAATAGACGACTGTGGCGTAAAATATCTTGAAACAAAATCACTGTCTGTACCCGCAGCAGTCACAACAACGCCTCCCGGATCGAGATTAATAAGATCCAAAATAGATCTTTCAACGATAATTTTTTTGATATCTTCCTCAGATTCATATACCAAAACATAGTCTCTTGATTTGAAAACTTCTGTAGGTTGTATATTGAGAGACTTTACTATAGTATCCGGAAGAGTAGAGGGTTCAGGCATTCTTGACGGGAAATCCATATAATAGAATCCATCTTTTACATCTACTGTTAATTCACCACTTTTAGTTTCAAAAACGATTCTGTTGTTTGGATAATTTAAAATGGAAGCTAAGCAATGAGCAGTGGCAAGGGTAGCATGTCCACATAAATCCATTTCTATTTCAGGAGTAAACCATCTTAGGTGAATGGTGTCACCATTATCAATGAAGAAAGCAGTTTCTGCTACAGCATTTTCACGGGCTATTTTTAAAAGAACTTCATTAGGCAGCCAATTTTTCAATGGGACAACACACGCAGGATTTCCATGGAAAATTTCTTCTGTAAACGCATCTATTTGATATAATTCTAACTTCATGATTGAGAAAATTTAGGTTTGTAATATGGAGTCTTATAATAATATTTGTTGGATGTTGAGCTTTACTATTGTTTTTGCTTTTTAAACACAGTGAAGCCATCTGAAGATTCTTCTTTTTCTGTTGTTTTTAAAGAGAAAAGAGGGTGTTTATTCAGTAATTTTAGGGTAGGCGATTCAAATTTCCAGTTCATACTTTTATCCAGAAAATAAAAAATACGACCATCATTGATTTTAATTTCAAAAAAATAATTTGGAAATTTATTCAAAGTATTTCTTACAGGCATATAGGTGATTTCTTCTATTTGCTCAGCAGAATAATGATGTTCATTGATGATAAAGCTGCTATCAGTAAGAAAGACATTCGCTGGAGGAAGATTTTTTTCGAGCATCCGATATTCTGATAAACAGACAAGTGGGAAAAAAGTGAAACAGAGAATGGTAGGAAAAATTAAGGTAATGGGATCTTCTTCTTGTGTACTTAAAAAATAACATACTATTGTTACGACATGAACAAGAATAATAATTGTTCCATACCTGTAAAAGAAGAACTCGAAATAACTGGGGTTTAATTTTTTCACGAATAATAGTGTTTGGTTTTCCCTGCCATACAGGCAGAAAATGTATTTTGTTGTATAAAAATACAAAAGTTTATATTAATATTTATACCGATGCTTTTCAGTATTGTAAATCGTTTAAGCTCTTTTGTATATTATTTTGAAAGAATGATGGGAAACTGCTTTGAAAGGGTATGAATTCTTTCTAATGATCGGTTTATACACAAAATATCGCCACTTGTTTAAAGTGGCGATATCTTATTTTTTTAACGAAGACAGTATTGCCTTAATCCGTTTAATGAAAAAAATACAATATTAGGCTCCTGCCTCTTCGTCGGTAAAAATCTGAACCCCGTCTTTCTTTTTAATTAACTGAAGCGGGTATAATTTCGGATTGTATTCTCCATTTAAAACTTCGTTCAGAGCATGCTTTTTAGAGGTACCGAATGTAACAATCAAAATGTTGTTGGCTTTATTGATAATAGGTTCTGTCAGAGTAATCCTGAACATTTCCTGAGGTTTCAAATAATAAGCTGCAACCCATTTTTCTTTTTCATCCAGTACTGCTTCTCCCGGAAATAAGGAAGCGGTATGACCATCATCACCCATTCCTAAAAGGATAAAATCGAAAACACCTTCTTCACCTAATACATTTCTGATTTGCGCTTCATATTCTTTAGCATAATCTTCAGGATCAATTCCGCCCTTATACATAGGGAAAATCTGATCTTTATTGACAGGAACTTTATTTAAAAGTGTTTCCAGAGTCATTTTAAAATTACTCTTTTCATCATCAAGAGCAACCCATCTTTCATCTACCCAGAAAAAATAAACTTTGTTCCAATCTATTTTATCTGCATATTCTGAAGTCGCCAATAAGCTGAAAATGGCTTTCGGAGAAGAACCACCGCTTATCGCTACTACAAATTTTCCGTTTTTTTGAATAGATTGTTCGGAAAGGTCAACGAAAGTATCTGCTGCTTTTTTATATAAAGTATCGAGCGTATTAAATATTGTAATATCCATTTTTATTTCTTAATTAAATAGTTAAACCCACTGATGCCCTTGTCTTTCAACCAAAGCATTGCTGTCATCAGGTCCCCAGCTTCCTGCATCGTAATTTGGGAAAGAAGCATCCTTGGTTGTTTCCCAGGTTTCCTGAATTGTTTTTACAACATCCCAGGCTTCTTCTACCTGATCAGAACGCATAAATAATGTAAGATCACCTACAAGTGCTTCTAATAAAAGAGTTTCATAGGCTTCAGGAGTATCAGTCTGGCAGGCAAAATTATCAAAAATCATTTCTACCGGTTTCAATTCTAATGAAAGTCCCGGTTTCTTTGACATAAACTGCAATCTGATATCCATTTGCGGCTGGATATTAATAATCAGTCGATTAGCTGATAAAAGTGATGTGCTTTCTGAAAATGTAGAATGGGGAAGTGGTTTAAACTGAATGGTAATATAAGAATGCTTTTCTTTCATTTTTTTTCCGGTTCGAACATAGAAAGGAACGTTTTCCCATCTTTCGTTATCCAGATAAAACTTAATGGCAGCAAATGTTTCTGTATTGGAATCAGCGGCAATTCCTTCTTCCTGACGATAGCCGTTTACCTTGACTCCATTTACTTTTCCTCTTCCATACTGACCCCGAACTGCATAATGATCTACTTTATCTGAAGAAATTCTGCGAATTGATTTTAAAACATCCACTTTACGATCCCTGATTTCACCAGACTCCAATGAAACCGGTGGCTCCATAGCAACCATACATAGAATTTGTAAAAGATGATTCTGAATCATATCACGTAAAGCACCCGTCTGCTCATAAAAACTGGCTCTTGTCTCTACTCCTACTTCTTCTGCAACAGTAATCTGGACCGATTCTATATGCCTGTGATTCCATAAAGGCTCGAAAATTGAGTTTCCGAATCTGAAGGCTAAAATATTCTGAACGGTTTCTTTCCCTAAATAATGGTCGATACGGTAAATCTGTTCTTCCTGAAAGGTTTGGGAAAGAAGATTATTCAATTCTATAGCAGACTCTTTATTGTGACCAAAAGGTTTTTCTATAATAATTCGATCTTTTGCAGGATCTGAAGCGATAGAGGTATTTTTAATATGATTTGAAATAACCGACACGAAATTTGGAGCGATGGAAAGGTAAAATAGCCTGTTCCCTCTCGTTCCGTATACTTTGTCGAAATTTTCTAATTTATGATACAGTTTTTGGTAAGAATCTTCTTCATCCAACTGATGCTGAAAATAGCTGATGTGTGCCTGAAAACCAGCCCAATCTTCCTTGGTTACAGTTTTTCTGGAAAAACTCTCCAGATTTTCTTTAATATAAGCTCTGAATTTTTCATCCGTATTTTCGGCTCTTCCTAAGGCTAGAATATTAAAGCCTTTGGGCATTCTGCCATCGATATATAAATTATAAAATGCAGGAAAAAGCTTTCTTTTTGCCAAATCTCCTGTTGCACCAAAAATAACAATGGTTGTTGGATGCAGGATTGTGTTGTCGCTCATTTTCCGAATTTAGTTATTTACGTTTTGCCATGAAGTGTGAAAAACTCCTTCTCTGTCAATTCTTTGGTAAGTGTGCGCCCCAAAATAATCACGCTGAGCCTGAAGCAGATTGATCGGTAAAGATTCTGTTGTATAGGCTTCGAAATATCCTAAAGCTGTCTGAATTCCTATGCTTGGAATTCCATTTGATGCAGCAAAGGAAGCGACTTTTCTTAATGAAGAAATTTTATCTTTTACGATTTCTGAAATCCCTTGATCCAATAGGATATTAGATAAATTCTGATCTTTAGAATAAGCCGAATAGAATTTTTCTAATAAAACAGAACGGATAATACATCCACCTCTCCATATTTTAACAACATCTTTTAACGGAATTTCAAACTGATATTCTTCAGAAGCTTTTACCAATAATGCTAACCCTTGAGCATAGCTGATTAAAGTAGCCAAATACAAGGCTTCACCCACTTCTTTGATGAACACATCTGTATTTTCCGGAGTTGTTATTTCTCCTTTAGGATATAATTGAGAAGCTTTCACTCGCTCATCTTTATAAGCGGATAAAATTCTTGAAGTTACCGCGATATCAATAGTCGGAATAGAAACACCAATTTCCATAGCCTGCTCAGAAGTCCATTTCCCTGTTCCTTTTGCTCCGGCTTTATCCAGAATCTGGTCAACAAGAAAACCATCTGTTAAATCATCTTTTTGCTGGAAAATATCTCTTGTGATTTCAATAAGGAAAGAATTCATTTCACCTTCATTCCATGTTTTGAAAACCTCATAAAGCTGATTGTTGTTTAGATTGGCTCCTTTTCTCAACAAATCGTAAGCTTCGCTGATCAACTGCATGATGGCATATTCGATACCGTTATGAACCATCTTTACGTAGTTTCCTGCAGAACCTTTGCCCATGTAAGCGGTACAAGGTTCACCATTAACTTTTGCTGCAATTAATTCCAACATAGGTTTTAACAGGTTGAAAGCTTCCAAATCTCCACCAGGCATAATACTTGGTCCTCTTCTTGCGCCTTGCTCTCCTCCTGAGACGCCCATTCCCATAAAATGAAGGTTTTTTGAAGCGAGATCAGCAATGCGTCTTTCAGTATCTTTGAAATAAGAATTTCCCGCATCAATTACAATATCTTTTGGGCTGAGAAGGGGTGTAATGCTTTCCAGGACAGCATCTACAGGCTTTCCAGCGGGAACCATTAAAATAATTTTTCTCGGACTATCCAAAACTGATACAAACTCTTCCAAAGAAGCTGTTCCTTTAACTGAAGTTCCCGGAGTTGCTCCTTGATGAAGTTCTCTTACTTTTTCCTCATCCAAATCGAATCCTGCTGTTGAAAAACCGTTATCAGCAATATTATAAAGCAGGTTTCTTCCCATTACTCCGAGACCGATGACCCCGTAATTATACTTTTCCATTCTTATCTTATTTAAGATTTATTTTATTTTTACAGGTCAAATTTACGGAAATGCATAGCAGTAAAAAAAATATCCGAAATTTTCTTTCAATCATTACAGTAGTTATCATCAACTGAAAAATGGGCAAACAGTGAAAATCCATTCATATAATAATTTATACCAGCTATTCATATTTACTCTTTTTTGAAAGAATAATGCGTATAGCTTGCTTACAATAAGATTATTGTATTCATAGACATCCCATAGAATAGGTTCTCGCTTTACCTGCTACAATCACTCTTTCCTTTGTCTTTAAAGAGAATAAAGGATGTTTGCTTACTAACTTCATGATAGGTGATTCACCTTTCCAGTCCGTATCTTTATTCAGAAAATAAAAAATAGCTCCATCGTGGGTTTTAATTTCAAAAAAATACGAAGTAGATTTATCCAGAGCATTCCTTACAGGCATATAAAATGTATTCTATTATTTTGAAAGAGTTGTGAAAAAAAAATATTCGCAAGGGTATGAATTTTCTAATTATCAGTTGAAACAAAAAAATCACCACTTTAAATAAGTGGTGGTCTTTTGTGTTAATAGAATTTTGCCTGATAAAGGTAAGTGGGAAATTTGACCTGTTGTATCTAATTTCAGTGACTATTCGAGTCGAACTACACTTATGATGAAAGGAGCTGCAATATTCGTTGAACCCGGAGTTGATCCAAAAGAAAGTGCCTGAAATGAAAGGATCTGACCAGCATTCATTTTTAAGAGAGTTGAGTTTGTGCATGTAACAAATGAAGGGGCTCCGTTTTTTTCTGGGAGCGTAACTTTATTACTTGTAAAAGATTGCTGAACTCCGTTTAAACTGATTTGAGCATATCCCGTATATCCATCTCCATCGTCTTCAGTGGCATCTCTTTGAGGGTAATTAACCATAAAATCAACCTTATATAATCCGGTGGCATTTGCTGTAAAAGTATTTCCTGTCATTTCATTCAGATTATCAAAAGTCTTTGCGGAAGTTGTAGCATTTGTAAATGTATTGTTTAATGTGATTACCACTACACCGGTTCCTCTTGCGGCACTTACATTGGATGAGTTACGCAATTGTACAACGCCTGTACTGTTTACCGCTAAACTTCCTACCGGACTTGATGCCCCCTGCAATCCTTCCAGCCTTATAGGGTTGGTCGCATTGATGTGAAGTTTATTTGTTGCCGTAGATGTTCCAATGCCTACATTTCCTGTTATTGAATTGATTCTCATTCTTTCAATCAAACCTCCACCAACAGAGTTTCCAATATAGAAATCTTCTTCTGATCCGTTGATTAATGTGGATCCTGTACGAACAGATCCCAACGCCCAGTTAGCCCCGCCTGACGAAGGTCCGCTATTGGTAAAACCAAGTAATGAATAATTTCCTGTGGCCAGAGCGGAAGTATTTCTTAAAGCCAGAATTCCGTATGAGTTGGTTCCGGCGGTCGCATCAATCAAATTATATCGGTTTGAAGATGGAATGGCAGAAACTACATGAAATCGTGTTTCAGGAGAAGCTGTTCCCAATCCGGTTCTGTGATTAGCCGCATCTACCGAAAGGGTAGTCCCGTCAATAGAAAAAGCATTCACAGAGGTAGAGGTAAATGCTAAAGTATTGGCATCTTGAGTTACCACTCTATTGCCCGTGAGACTTCCATCCGAATTGTAAATATTTGTTGAAATTGCTACCCATTGCAATCCCGTAAAATAGTGATATCCGGTATTATGAATACTGCCCACCTGTGCTATACTTGGGATTAATCCGGTTGGTGAAATAATGTCTGTAATATAAACAATGGCTCCAATCTGGTCACTTCCGTAAGTTCCGGAGTCTTTTGCGGCTAATTGTTGCTTAGAAACCCTTGGTGGTAAAAGGCCATCCTTCATATTAGGGTTTGTAGTTCCTGCAACATCTAAAGTTGCATTGGGCGTGTCTGTATTTATCCCTACCTGTGCATTTAATATTACAGTTGCACACAAAGCGATCAGGGAGTAGAATTGCTTACCTTTCATGGTTTCGGTTATTGGTTTTCGTTTTCATGGATGTGATTTTAATAAATAATCAATATATTTCATTAGATTGTGATAAATAAAAAAATCAATTAGATATGGTAAATCAGATGCACAAACTTATTTCAATTTTCAGTTTTATCATTACGTATAAATACTGCATTTTATAGAAAATTGCTTTTAAGATCTAAGTGAATAATATAGGAGTAAGGCCATATTTTTGTGCGCAGATTAAGAATTTAATGTATTGTAAATGCCATTTTATTGTGAAATTGTCAAATTTAAGATTGGGGGTTGTACTCAGTGGTACTTGAGATTGAAATGGAGCAGTTGATGGTCATGATAATGATGAAATCAGGGTTTGAATCCGATGTTAACAGCTTTATTTCTTTAGTTGTCAATATTTTACAATTCCATATTTTTGTTTAACTTGGATCTATTGAAAAAAGATTGGCTGCATTAACGTCATCTGACTTAAAATAAGTAAGACCACATTTAATCAATAAAATGAACGAATTAAAAATAAATGCAATTATTCAGGACCTGTCAAATTCCTTACAGACAAGAAGCTATGACAGGTTTGTTAGCTATTTTACAGAGAATGCAATTTTTGAAATACCGTTTACAGTTAATGGAGGAGCTGTAATAAAGGGAAAAGAAAATATAAAAAAGCACTTTGACAATGTACAGCAAAATCCACTGACTAAATTGATTGAAATAGAAAGTGTTTATACAAAAATATATCATTGTGCAGATGACCTTACAGTCACGGTTGAGTATTTCACAAAGGGAAAATCATTGGCTACAAATGAAGCTTTTGAAATACAATCTTCTATTGCACTTATTCAATTTGACGCAAGTGGTATTGTTTATTACAAAGATTTTCCAAATACTCTGGGAATTGCTTAAAAAGCAGGTGTTCTTTCTCAACTGGCAGCAACTTGGATAAATTGAGCTAGATTTACAGTATTCATGTAGAGATGAAAGCTAAAAAAATGACAATAAAAATCTATAGACCTGAAAATCCTATATTAAAAAAGTATATCGAATGCTTTTATACCCTCGAGCAGACCTCTGAAGAATCTTCTGCAACTTATTTTACCTTTCCGAGTATCTATACCATTGTCACGATGAGTGAGAAAACAGAAACTCTGATCATGGAAAACAAAATGACAATTAGATACTGCCAGTCTAATCCCATTGAAACAAATCTGGTATGTAATTTTAATGAGCCTGTATTGATAAACTATGAAGGCGTAATCAATGAAATTACTACGTACTTCAAACCGTTAGGGATCAATGCTTTTATACCAAATAATTTAAGAGATTATGCGGAAGGAAACTTTCCTGATTTTAATCCATATGAGGATTATAAAGAAACCATGGCAGCCATTCTTTCTATAAAAGATCCGGATGAAAAAATCAGAGTGCTGGAATTGTATTGGCTTTCAAAATTTCGTCCGTTTGAGAATGTTTTGTTGGCAGAGGTACTGACTGAAATGTTGCATACAAATAATATCAATCAATCTATGATGAAATTGTCTTATACTACGGGTCGGTCACGAACAACGATCAACAAGCATTTTGATCAGCATATTTGTAAAACGCCTTCCCAGTTCAAAAAAATTATCAGATTCAGGGCAGCTATTCAAAGCCGGCTTGACGACCAAAATCGAGTAGGATTGTCTTATAGTGTTGATTATTTTGACCAGTCACACATGATCAGGGATTTTAAAAAATTAACAGGTTTTACACCAAAATTTTTTTTTTCAAAAATAACAACACTTGAAAAAGGTGTTATAAAATGGATGTTTATTTAGTGGGTTTACAAAAATACAATGATGCTGATTTATTAAGTAGTAACATTGCAGTCTAGTAATATCATTAAATCGTCTATGAAGCTAACACTACTAATTCTGTTATTTCCATTTCTCATTTTTGGACAGAAAAATGTATCAGCTAATCTTGAGAAATATATGCAGGCTCAGGTTGAAGTCAACAACTTTAGTGGAACTGTCCTTGTGAAAAAAGACGGTCATGTTTTACTAAAAAAAGCATATGGTTTGGCAGATTATGAATGGAATATTAAAAATACTGTAGATACTAAATTTCAGTTGGCTTCAGTAACCAAACAATTTACTGCAACCGCTATACTTCTGTTGGTTGAAAAAGGGAAACTCTCCCTTGATGATAAACTGAGTAAATTTCTGCCAGATTACCCCAAGGGTGATAGTGTGACGATCCATATGTTGTTATCGCATAGCTCAGGGTTGGCTATGGGCTTTAAAGAAATAGCCTTAAGCACTAAGGATCAAGATTCTGCCTATGCCGAAATAAAGAAAATACCTTATGAATTCTCTCCTGGAATTAAAAGCGGATACAGTAATATTGGCTATTATTTATTGGCTAAGATCATTGAAAAAGTCTCGGGGGAGAAGTATGCAGTTTTCTTAAAGAAAAATATATTTGAAAAAGCCGGGATGAAGAATACAGGAGTCAGTAATAATGATTCTATAGTTTTAAAAAAAGCAAAGGCTTACTATCGGACAGAAAGTGGGCTTATTCATAATCCTTATATCAACTGGCAAATTAATGTAGGTCATGATGGCGTTTATTCTACTGTTGAAGATCTGGCCTTATGGGATAAAGCCTTATATGGAACAGATATTCTTTCCGCGCAGATGAAAAAATTAATGTTTAAACCTTATGGTGATGAAAATTGGGGATATGGATTTATCATCAATCCGTTCTACAATCACGGACATCAATTAATAGCCCATGATGGAGGCTTTTTTGGAACAATGACTTCCTTTAACCGGTTTACAGATGACAATCTTTTTGTGACCGTACTTTCTAATAACGAATCATTTTCCTATATTATAAGTTATGGGCTTTCTGCCATTGCATTGGGAAAAGAGGTGGAGCTTCCTTATAAACACCACCGAATTGAAATAGATCCAAATTTATACAATCAATATGCAGGGAAATATGATAAAATTACCGTATTGAAAATTGATGATAAACTTTATTTTAACGATGTGGAAATGGAACTTATTCCAGAGTCTAAAACCAAATTTTTTAGAAAAGATAATAATGACAGGACAGTAGAATTTATTCCCGATAGTGCGGGGATTTACAACGCTATAATTCTGACAAAAGGTGGGGTGAAAGAGGTTATCAGAAGGAGTAAATAGCCACAATGATCCTGAGGTTTACCAGCTGGCCCAATCAGATACAAATCTATCAGCTTCTTTCAATTTCAAATCTAAAATTCAAAATTTCTACAAAATCATGATGGTTATTTGTACTATAAATTAATAAAATAGTACAATGAAAAAGTTAACATTTCTAGTGGCTGCCTTGGCTGGTATTTCGTTTGTCTGTGCACAGCGAATTCAGGAAAAAGATGTTCCTTCAAACGTAAAAGCTGGATTTCAGAAGCATTTTCCCGAGGCCAAAAACGTAAAATGGGAAAAAGAAGAAGGCAATTATGAAGCCGGATTCAAAGTCCAAAAAGTAGAACATTCCGTTTTGCTGGATGCTTACGGTAATATTGTAGAGAGTGAGGTAACAATAAACAGGAGTGAACTTTCAGCTCCCATAAAAGACTACATCACTAAACATTATCCAGGTAAGAGAATAAAAGAAGCTGCAAAAATTACGGATGCTAAAGGTGTACTGACTTACGAAGCGGAAATAGAGGGAATGGATATTATTTTTGATAAGTCAGGTACATTTATAAAAGAGGTGAAAGACTAATTCGGTTTTGAGGAGAAGACTTCAAAAGAGTTGTATAAATGATTTTTTACTGTAAAAGTTGTTTTAAAGATAGTTCCTGCATGCACGTTGACACAACAAATTTATATTACTCTGAGGATTTTTTGAATAAGATTGAGAAATGAGTTCAAATAAAATGATTTAGTAATTTGTAAAAAAGAAATAAAATAACAACTCGGGCAATTTAAAAAACAGGGTTACTTTAAAAATAAGTAGCGCTGTTTTGCTCTGTATGAACTCCACAAGACGCTCTTTCAAGTATTTTATTGCCGATTTCGAAAATATTTTACATTTATGCTATTGAAAATCATTGATTTGGGATTTATTCGTTCGTTAACGAGCTATTTAATGCACTTTTGATGAAAAAAAATCAAACAAAGTCAATCTAATTTTTATATTTGCATCTGTTGGATTTTTAACTCTGATAAACCTTCAGGATTCCAATGAAAATTTAAAAATAAAACAGCAATAAACAAATAAGAGTAAAGAATGGATAATATTAATTTATTAGTTATTGTAAACATCGTTTCTTTATTCATTTCATTGTTTTTAGCCTTTTTTCTGATTACCCTTAAAACAAAGTACAAAATCAGTAATTGTTTGTTCGCTTTTTTTCTAATATTAAATGCAATAGATATTAGTGAGCCCTTGTTTAACATGGTGGTTGATGGCCCGTCTAATCTGGGAATGTTTAGAACCACCTTCGCATTCCTCCAAATTCCTGTTTTTTATCTTTATATAATATCAGTCTGCTACTCTGATTTTAAGCTAAAGCCAAAGTATTTGCTACATCTGATCCCATTTTTAATGGTTAATTTGGTGTTACTGCCCCGTTTTTATACAGTGGATGCAGCATCTAAAATGAGTTTTATTCAGAATCGTCAAAATATGATAGAGTTCCAGTTCATTCATATTTTAATACATCTTCAGATGGTTCTATATATCATTACTGTTTTTAGAGTACTAACAAAAACAAAGAAACTATATCTTGAAAACTATGCCGGTAAAAACATCAGCTCCTATAATTGGTTATTCCAGTTTACCGTTGTACTGACTATTTTATATGCGGTAGCTTTTTTAAAAAATATTTTAAAATTTTCTGACTATCAACATATTTCGGAATGGATCAAGATCGGACTTTTATCGTCTTCTCTTTTGGTTTTTTGTTGGTATTTATTCAAAGCGTTAAATAACCCTGGCCTTTTTAGAAATATTGATTCGAAACTAAAGCTTGTTTCTGAGATTGTTTCAGAAGAAAAAAGCCGTAAGGAATCAATAGTAGATGAAAGAGAATATAATGAGGAACTTTTGAAGCTAAAAAAATATATGGTTGAGAAAAGACCATATCTTAACTCTTCGCTCACCATTCAGGATGTTTCCAATGATATTGAAATTCCTGTTCGCGATTTATCTCTTTTAATCAATCATCAATTAGGGCAACATTTTTATGATTTTGTGAATGCCTATCGAATAGAAAGTGCTATGGGTATTTTAAAAGATACTTCAAAAAGTAAAGTGACGGTTTTAGAAATTCTATACGAAGTCGGTTTTAATTCAAAATCTTCTTTTAATACTGCTTTTAAAAAACACACAGGCAATACCCCAACGGCTTATCGTAAGGGTGTGTAAAACAGTGTTTTGTAATTATTCGAACTCTTTTTTATAAAGATTCCTACTCATTTTTTATACAAATTCGACCGATTGCTTTTACTCGGTCGCATTGCTTTAATGCCTTCCGCATATTTGTATCGAAATAATTTTTAACATAAAAAACGATACCATGAAAAGCCCCTTTTATTTACTGATTCTTATAGCACTGGTTTCAAGCTGCCAAACAAGTAAAAAAGTTTTTTCGGAAAATAGAGATTACCGTTTTCTTACGGATAGTTTAAGCATTGAATCACAATTAGAAAAGTACAAGCTTCCTGGATTTAGCCTTGTGGTTTTTGAAAATTATAAGATTGTTTATTCAAATCAGGTAGGAGTGAAGTCAATGGATTCTAAAGAAAAATTAGATGTAAACACTGCTTTTTCCACAGCGTCAATCACAAAACCAATCACCGCACTTCTTTGCCATATCCTTGAAGAAAAAGGATTAATTAACCTGGATGAGCCCATTGATAAATCTTTAAAACGCTGGCATTTACCCAAAAGTAAGTTTACTGAAAACAAGAGTCCAACCTGGAGACTATTTTTTAATCATACTTCGGGTACAAATCAAGGTGGATTCTCAGATTATTATAACGGAGATGTTATTCCAACTATAAAACAAAGTCTTTTAGGACAAATACCAAGATATGATAAAGAAATTGAATTCCTGTTTACGCCGGGAACCGGTTTTGAATATAGCGGGGGAGGATATGTAATTGTCCAAATGGCATTAGAAGATACTTTCAATAAGTCTATTGCAGAACTGGCACAGGAACATCTTTTTACCCCTCTTGGTTTGATGAATACCACCATGATACAGCCTAATGAAAAGGGGTTTCTAACAGATGTAGCTTCTGTTCACGATAAAGATGGAAAAGTGATAAAAACAGGCTTACCAATTACGCCACAGATTGGAGCATCAGGAGTATGGTCTACGCCTACAGATCTAGCGAAGCTTTCTATTGAGATACAAAATGCTTTACGCAATAAAAATAATAAAGTCATTTCTCATCAGGTTGCCAAAAGAGTAACGGAAGTAACAGCGTTGAAAGATGCCGTTGGAGGTTGGGGGTATGGCTGGCAAAAGTCTGTTGCTTATAATCACTATGATTGGTTTATGTGTAATGGCTCCAATACGGGAGTTGGGGGAAGTATTTTGGCTACTATGGAAGACGGAAATGGTTTTGTAATTCTTGCGAATGGTGAAAAACCTAATCGTATTCCGGTGATCAACGAAGCCCGCATAAAACTTCTGACTTTAATGAACTGGAATAAGAAAATATCCAATAAAAATATTCAGGAACTTCCTTTGGGTTTAAAAAAACAACTTATCGGAACGTATAACGATTTTCTTTATGGACAGGGAGCAGAAACGAAAATTGTAGAAAAGGATAACCATCTCTATGTTGAGTCTCCATTTTTGGGATATTTTAAAGGAAAAAATGCTAATGAATTGCTGTATATGGGAAATGGGACCTTTACAATTGTAGATTATCCCAACCTATTAAAATTCGATTTCAGCAATGGAAAGGTAAACTCTGTCATCTTAACAAGAGATTCTCTGAAAACGGAAGTTCAAATTATTAAAAAATAGATCTGACAAATAGTAAAAAACAAAACTTAAACCCAACAAGAATGAACCCATTATTTTTAATTCCAGTCGTCATAATAATTGCAGGTATGGTCTTCATGATAATCATAAATAATAAACACAAAGTTGCAAAATCGGAAATTGATTTGGATTCTGAAAGAACTCAATATGACCAATACAAACAAGAGCTTCTGGCTCAGGATTTTTCAAAATTACAAGAATGGATGGAAGATAAACCAATTGATGCATTTACTTCTGCCTCTGTTCCCCAGTCAACAGCCAATAAAGTGCAGGAACTTGTAACTGACGGGATAAAAAATGTAGCATTATCTACGATTGGTGTAAAGCTTAAACGAATTGAAACAGATTGTTTTTGGGTGTTAAGTGGAAACGATCTGCATTTTTTCAGTACCGATACAGTTGGCGGATTAGATGAGCACATTGTATTTGATCATTTTAAAGTTGAAAAAGCTAGCCTTCAATATGGAGGACTTTTGAAATCGCAATTGGGCGTTTATTCAAAATCATCAGAAGAATATTTGCCAAAAACATATATTATCACCTTTGATATTGACGGAAGTTCATTACCCCTTGAAATTCATGATAGACTTAATTATAGAGTGGATCCGGAAGATATGCTCAATTTAAGAAAGCAATTGGAAACAAGAGTGAAATATCAGGTAGTGGGTGAAAAATTTGTAAAAATTTCTCAGGATAAATTCCCTAATCTAAAAATGTTTTAACAGAGGATGGGAATTTTATCAAAATTTTTAAGCTCATTTAAAAGCATACGATTAAATGATAAAATGAGTGGATAGTGCAGATTGTCAATAATTTATTGAACAAAAAGCCCACTCAACAATAAAACAAAGAACTATTTTAAAAACCCGGCAAGTATATTAATGAATGATATAAAAAAGTGGCACCATTTACATTAAAATGATGCCATTTTGCTATTTGCGACCAGATGAGTGTATATTCAAACGCTTTTAGAAATGATTTGATTTCGATTTTTTTATTGAATCAGATGCATTACATCAGATGGTTTGCAAATACAATTCCTGCAATTCCTCAGCAGAAAACGATTTGGACGGAAGATTTTGTACCAGTTCGCCCTGTTTCATAATTCCGATATTCGTAGCAACACTTACAGCATTGAAGATATCATGGGTTGCCATTAAAATAGTTCTTCCTTCGTGGCCCAGCTGTCTTACAATTTCTGTAAATTCAGAAGTGGCAATCGGGTCAAGTCCGCTAGTGGGTTCATCAAGGAGTAATACTTTAGCATCTTTGGCAAGAGCGATAGCAATTCCAACTTTCTGTCGCATTCCCTTTGAATAACCGCCCAATGGCTTGTCATGGGCAATTTCCTGCAACCCGGTACGCTGCAAAAGCGCGGAAAGTTCTTCTTTATTATAATGAAAGCCTGCAATTTTTGAGAAGAAATCAAGATTTTCAATTCCGGTAAGATTTGGATAAAGCAACACTGTCTCAGGAATGTATGCCAGATGTTTTTTGATTTTTTCAGGATGGTCTTTCACTGAAATATCATGGATGAAGGCATCACCGGAAGTCGCTTTAATTAAACCTAAAAGGATATTGATGGTTGTACTTTTTCCTGCACCGTTTTGTCCGAGAAGGGCAAAAATCTCTCCTTTCTGAATTTCGAGATTAAGAGATTGTAAAGCAGTGAAATCATTGTATTTTTTATGAAGATTGATGGTTTTTAACATAGCTTTCTGAATTTATTTTGTGAAAGGATTAACAATAAAGAAATGAGAATGAAGTAGGGAAGGAACACGCTGAAAAGATTAGGTTTCTCAGCACTGATGAAAACCTTTACGGTCTGTTTCGTCCAGTCTATAAGTTTTCCGTTTGCATTTTCAAAAATATAAGGATAAAAATACAGTCTTTGTTTCTCGTGGAAATTTTTCAACCCTTCCGCATAATTCAGCTGATTTTCCATTCCTGTTTTGGCTGCTTTACTTTGAACCAGTTGCGTATGGATATTCGGTAAAATATATCCAAGGTAAATGGATGCGTTATTTCGGTTCTGCATTTTTTCATGATATTGCTTTGAAGATGCAGCTGATTCCACATCTGCCATGTGCTGCATCGCATAATACCAGGTGTAAGAATAGCCGCTGTTTTCCGCAACGGTGTATTGGCTGAATTGCGGATAGATTTTATGAAATTTTTGCATGGTAGGAATTTTCGCTTCATCCCATTTATTGTGATATCCTTCTCGTTGTTCAATTTGGGCCTGCAAACCTTCTTTTACAGGAATCAATTGCTGAATGACCATGTTTCCCGTCATCGGAATTATGAAATTCATACCCATCCAGAAAATCACCAAGGTCAAAGCATTCCACGAAGAAGATTTCTGATATCCAATAATCCATCGGCATAATGCAAACCAGAAAATCAGATAAAGTAAACCTGACAAAGTGAAAATGATGAAAGCAGAATCCAGTGGAATCTTAATGTATAAAACGGCAGCAATTAGTAATAAAAAGTAAACCGAACTTACGGCAAGTAGGCGAATCATTAGTTTAGTATCAATCAGCTTTCTTAAGTTTTGACTTTGCACGGAAAGCAACTTCCAGGTTCCTTTTTCCTGATCTTCGGAAATAATATTGTAACAAAAAGCAATAATTACTAATGGAAAAAGAAATACCAGGACAAAAGAGAAATCGAAATTTCCAACAGCTGCATTCGCAGGATTGAAAAAATCGGAATTGTTTTTCTGTTCTTCCAGATTTCTGATTGTAACCCCTTGAATAGAAGGATTCAAATCTCTCAAGCCGATATTTAAAGCCGCCAGTTTTGGCATTTCATTCACAAGATTGAATTTTACATAATACAGCAAAAGGCCAACGTCTTCGCTGTGTAATGCCACATTTTTATCGAGACTGTTTTTTTGATAGGTTGAACTTTTAGCAATAATTTCTTCGTTTCTGTCCAGAAATTTTTTACCAGTGTACAAAGAGCTCAAACCGGCAAAAATCAGAATTAATAAAGAAATAATATAGGCTTTGTTGCGGTAAAACTGTTGGTATAGATAGTAATTCATTAGATTAATTTTAAATTTTTTACACTTAATTCAACCATCAGAATACAGACAAGAAGCCAGAAAATAATAGCCGCTAATGGAAGAATCTGATGACTCAGACTTTCTTTGATTGAGGTAAATTCATACTGGAAATCCGGAAACTTATGCCAGTTTTCTTTGCCTACCATAGCGGGTTTTTCGTTCTCCTTGGGCTTGATGTTGCTGATGTGTTCAATCTGAAGGTCATTCATTCGCTGAGCGAGTTTATAACGGTATTCTTCCGCTTGATTCTGAAACTGCTGATAGGCAAAATAATCTGTTCCCGAGGCGGTCATCGAAAGATTTTTAATCGCCATCACAGGATTGATGAAACCAAAGATTTCACTCAGTTTTTGCTGTTGATGGTATTGGTCCTGAAGTTTTTTCAAATGATCGACATACAGTTTTGCACTGATTCTTTCTCCTTCTTTCATCACAATTCCTCCATAATTAACAGGAAGCTCGTCGGTGGTTTTCACATTGTATTTTGTCAGCAGAGAATCTTTAATGTGTTTAAAATGCGGATCTTCAGGATTGTGACTGTCACCCACTTTCATCACATCTTCCTCTACCTGAGTTTCAAAGGCAATTCTTGATGGAGTGGGATAGAGATTCTGCGCCACAAACTGAACTCCTTTGGGTAAAAAAATCACCAGCATTAGCCATGAACCAATTAAACCGATTAAAGCGGATGATGAAGCTTTGCTTCTTGCAGAAACTAAAACCGTTAAAGTACAGAAGAAAAAATAATACACCATATACGCCGGAAACAGGAGCAGTATTCGGGAGACAATATCATCAATACGGCTTGATTCTGCCATGATTCCAATGACTAAAACAAAAGGAATCACAGGAATAAGAAACACTAAGGAAAATTGCCAAAGCCCAAGGATTTTACCCCATAAAATAGCTCTTGGCGAGGCTCCCTGAACAGTTAGGATTTTCAATGTGGCCTCTTCTCTTTCCCGGACAATAAGTCCAAAACCGAGAAATAAAATAATCAAAGGAACAATAGCCTGCAGAATAAATGCGGCACTGAATGTTCCGAAACGCACCAGAATTCCTGAACTTCCTGCTTCCGAAAGATTGGCGGTGTTCTGTTTGTGAGCCTCAAGGAAAATGACATTTCCAAGGTAATCGTCCAATCCGTTATCAAAAATGCTTAGAGGATGTCCGATCCTGAAAACGAGATATCCATAATGCGCCATTCTGTGGGGATGTTTATCCGGCCGGTGTTCCCAGTTCTCACGGGTTTCTTTACGATATTCTTTTACTTTCGAATAGGTTTCGCCGTATTTGGTAAACCCGATTCCGAGGCTTAAAAAGCAGAACAGGAGAACCGTAACGGCAATGAGCAGGTTTTGTTTACTTTTAAATAAATCCTGCCGGGTTTTTCTTACAATGAGTTTCAAGTTTGAAAAAGGCATAGTTTAAAATTTATAAGTTGCTGTAAATAAATAATTTCTTGGTGCTCCGGGGAAGAGTCTCAGATAATTCTGGGCTCCTATCCAGTAGGTTGTATTGCTGATATTGTTCACATTCAGAGCTAATTGGAGTTTGGTTTGCGGCACAGAATAATAAATTGCGGCATCCAAAGTAGCATACGCCGGAAGCTCAAAACTTCTGGTGAACCAAGGGATCTTTTTACTTTGGTATAACATTCCCGCACCTATTCCGAAGTCCTTTAAAGCCTGAATATGGGAGAAATTATACCTCGTCCAGATAGTCACTGAATTTTTGGAAGTATTTTCTTTAGCCAAACCAATTAAAGCAGGATTGGAATCATCCAAAACTTTTGCGTCAATATAGCTGTAGCCTGCATATATGTGCCATTGCGGAAGAACGTAGCCTGCCAATTCGGCTTCAAAACCGCGGCTTCTGTCTGCCCCCCGCTGAATCAACTGATCCGGTTCTGCTGGATTATTGGCATTCACCAGGATATTTTTCTGATTAATTTCATAAAAGGAAAAACTCGCATCAATCTTTTTGAAAAGTCTGGTTTTGACTCCTAATTCTTTTAAATCCGAAAGCAAAGGCTTGTATAAGGATGCGGAAATTGCCCCCGTAAAACCTGCCGTCTGTGGCATCAGAGAAATTGTATTTGATTGTGGCTGGTACCCTGTAAGATAGGTTCCGTAGATATTAATGTTTTCGGTAACGCTGTAGGTTAAACCGACCCGGTAGAGCATCTTCTGATTCCTGAAAGAGTTTTCTTCCGCTTTTTTATAGTGGGTAATATCCTGAAACCATTCCTGTCTGAGCCCGGTCAAAAGTTTAAACTTTTTCCATGTCAGTAAATGCTGTACATAGGCTGCGTGAGTAGTTGTTAATGCCGTTGGTAAAGGATTGATGATATTTAAAACGGTATAGCTTTTTCCTTGATGGTTTACTGCACCTGATGTAAGATCAAATGGGCTCACATTGGGTTTGGGAAGTGTAATTCCATTATACATCATTGTCTGATATAAAGCGGCATTGGCGGGATTGTAAGAGGAGCTTACCGTTCCGTCTTTCATCATAAAACCTCTTGCAGCATCTTGTTTCCCACCGCTTTTTTTCTCCCAGATATGGCTGTCATATCCTACTAAAGTCTGATGTTCAACAGCACCTGTTCTGTAAGTGAAATTAAAATAAGCATTTATATTATCTATCGACCAATGCTGAATTCTTTCCATGTACTGCATCATTGCCAGACTCGAAATCTGCTGATTATTGATGTCCGGCACAAATGAGTTTGTGGTTCTGGTCTCATGAATGTCTTCGTCCCAGAACTGCTTCATATAAGACGCATTAAAACTTATATTTTTATTGAAATGATGAGCAAGGCTTCCCATCAGGGTCAGGTCTTTTGTTTTGAAATAATCTCCCGGTGCACCGAGATTTAAACTGATAGGTGTACTGTTGAGGTCGGTTTTTCCGGCAACTGCTCCAAAGATAGGCTGCCCCCTGTCTAGGTTTCCGTTCATTTCGTTGTAGATCATTTCTACATTCACCGAAGTTTTAGCATTAGGGATAAAAGAAATAGAGGGTGCTATCAAAATGCCGTTATTTTTTACATGATCACGAAATGATTTGGCATACTGATGGGCTCCGTTGAAACGGTATAAGAGTGTTTTGGATTTATTCAAAGGTCCGGTAATATCGGCTGAAAGACGATACGTGTCAAAGCTTCCTCCGGATAAACTTACTTCATAATGAGGCGTTAACAATGGTTTTTTAGTCACCATGTTGATGGTTCCTCCCGGATCTACACTGGACATAGTAATACTTGCCGGACCTTTAAAAACTTCTACACGCTCGATATGTGAGGTCATCGGCTGAAGAAAATAATATTGTCTGGTACGCATACCATTGATGATCTGGCCTTCCTCATTTTGGCTGATTCCTCTGATACTGTACTGATTGTAGAAACTTACATTGGAAACCCCTGCCACATTTTTCAGAACATCACCCAGTCTGAATGCCTGCCTATCATTGATAAGTTCCTTGGTAACAGTATTGAGCGTAAGCGGAAGATCTTTGTTTTTCATCGCAACCTTAGTAGCGGCAAATGAATAATCGGAAATGTAACCTTTAGATTTTCTCCCTATGATTTCTACAGTTTGAATGGTTGCAGGAATCGAATCTTTTTCCACTTTCTGAGCACTGATTGCCGTTGAAAATAATATAAAACCTAAACCTGTTAAATGAAAAGTTTTACCGGATATACCATGTATGATTCCGGCTTGATAAGAATTAAATGACATAAATATTGAGTAAGAGGTATGCTTAAATACCAAGTGAATAAAGAATATCTTACTTAAGCTTTAAAATAAAATATCCCAAAAGACTGCTGCTAAAGATCATTAGACCTGCAGGTAAAAGAGTTTAGTATCAAAAACTAAAATTATGAAAGACGGGGAGGAGCTCTTGAAGAGAAATAATCCAGTAAACAACGATAGGTTTTGGCCTTCGGTTGAGGCATCTCGTTATTATTGGTGATGTTAAAAGTGAAATCCTGATTTTGATTTTCCGGAAGGATACTTGTATTCATCTGCAAATGGAGTGCACATTGGCAATCGTCATTTTGAGAAACAGTAGGTACTTTTTCCTTTTTAGAATCTTTTTTATGAAGGGTTTTGGCGGTGGCATGTTTCGCATGCTCAAGACATATGCTTATTCCACTGACGTTCGATAGAAAGATCAGTAACAGAGAAAAGACAAAAAAGGTTTTCAATGTTTTTTGCATAAGAAGCGTCAAAAATAAGGATTAAATTTCATAAAATGAAACTTTGTTGCAATAATAAATAGTAAACAGGCCTAATATAATCATCCAACAGAAGCTTTATGCTTGAAAATTTAATGGGTGCTTTCCATTCAGAGATCTGATGCTTTTAGCTTTGTGGTGTATTCATCAGGATATTTTTTTAATCATTAAGTTGATAAATAGGATTGAAAACTCTTTTTGGATTTATTATTTTTGTCTGAAAAGAAAATAATATGAATCAAGATGTGATTGGATTGAAGAGGGTAGCGACATTATGTATATTAAGGAACAACGATAAATTTTTATTGCTGAAACGACTGAAGGAGCCCAATAAAGATATGTATGTTCCCGTTGGAGGCAAAATTGATCCCTTTGAAAACCCCGATGATGCAGTGGTACGTGAAGTAATGGAAGAAACAGGCATTCATATTACTTCGAAAAAGTTTTGTGGAATTTTAACGGAAACTTCCCCTGTTAAATACAATTGGATAAGCTATGTTTATATATCTGATATAGAATTTGTTGAACCACCCTACTGTAACGAAGGAGAACTGCAATGGATAGATGCTAAAGATCTGGCAGATATTCCAACTCCTTTAACGGATTTATACATCTACGACTATGTGGCTAAAGGTGAAATTTTTGCTTTTAACGCTGTTTATGACTTAGAA
Organism: Chryseobacterium sp. G0162; assembly: GCF_003815715.1. NCBI lineage: Bacteria > Pseudomonadati > Bacteroidota > Flavobacteriia > Flavobacteriales > Weeksellaceae > Chryseobacterium > Chryseobacterium sp. G0162. The sequence continues at coordinate 4,297,165 of NZ_CP033922.1, forward strand.
TTAAATCTTATCTCTTTACAGGAGCAGTATAGTAACACGATCATCAGATAGATTTAACATTCCTCTGCTGCTCCGCTGCGCAAAGTCTCTGCTGCGCAAAGTCTCCCGACTTTGAGCGTGTACATAAAAGGATACCCTTTATACTTGCTCCAAAGTCAGGAGGCTTCGGAGAGCGAAGTTGATGGATAGCCTATTTTAAGTGGGCAAAGCGATGCGATTTCGCCGCTGATGAAGCGATACGCTTATCCATTCGCTTTGAGAAATCAACAAAGTTGATTCTACCTTTGCTCCCTTACAATCAGCGGTTTCAAAAATAAAAGCTTTGCGTCAAAAAATATCATCTGCACATTATCATAAATTCTGCTTAGAATTATTTTTTGATTAAACGCAAAGTTCATGAATGCTTCCTCCTTATTTTAAGTGAGCAAAGTGATGCGACTTCATCGCTGATGAAGCGATATGCTTATCCATCCGCTTCGAGAAATCAACCTTGTTGATTTTATCTTTGCTCACTTACAATCAGTAGTTTCAAAAATAAAAGCTTTGCGTCAGAAAATATCATCTGCACATTATCATAAATTCTGCTTAGAATTATTTTTTGATTAAACGCAAAGTTCATGAATGCTTCCTCCTTATTTTAAGTGAGCAAAGTAATGCGACTTCGTCGCTGATGAAGCGATATGCTTATCCATCCGCTTCGAGAAATCAACCTTGTTGATTTTATCTTTGCTCACTTACAATCAGCAGTTTCAAAAATAAAATCTTTGCGTCAGAAAAAATATCATCCGCACATGATCATAAATTCTGCTTAGAATTATTTTTGATTAAACGCAAAGTTTATGAATGCTTCCACCTTATTTTAAGTGAGTAAAGCGATGCGACTTTGTCACTGATAAAGCAGTATACCTATCCATCCGCTTCGAGAAATCAACCTTGTTGATTTTATCTTTGCTCACTTACAATCAGCAGTTTCAAAAATAAAATCTTTGCGTCAGAAAAAATATCATCCGCACATGATCATAAATTCTGCTTAGAATTATTTTTGATTAAACGCAAAGTTTATGAATGCTTCCACCTTATTTTAAGTAAAGCGATGCGACTTTGTCACTGATAAAGCAGTATACCTATCCATCCGCTTCGGCGAATCAACAAAGTTGATTCTATCTTTGCCCACTTAAAATAAAGCGGCTTCAAAAATAAAATCTTTGCGTTAGAAAACATCATCCACACATTATCTTTTTAATCACTAAAATCCTTAAATCTAGGTACTTCCTCATTCGCATTTTATTTGTAAGTTAGTGCGGCCAAAAAGCAGTACAGTATAAAATATACCGAACGATTTTGATGCAGAAGGATTCAAGTTGCTTTATCCCTCACTATTTAAAAGAAATAATACACCATAAACCTAAAATTTATTAATATGAAGAAGACCCTGATTATTCTGTCCATAGGCGCTTTACTTGCTGCCTGTAACAAAAAAACTGAGCAAAAAACAGATAATGCGAAGGATACTGTCGCCATAGAAAATTCTAAGGCAGCAGAAAAATCTTCGGGAGGAACAAATAATTTTGATATCAACTCCATACCGGTTTCTACGGCTGAAGTAGGTGATCTTCCTTTTTTCAGTTTTCCCAAAGGACTGGAATCCCAAAACAAACCGGTACAAAGAAGCTATGATATGTTGTTTTTCCCACTTAAAGGTGTAATGACACCTATAGAAGGAAAGGTATGGAAAACGTATGTTGTCAACGAGAAAAGTAATACAGAAGAATGGTCATTGCCTTATTTTTTGAAAAGCTATGATGATGCGATTACAAAAGTGGGTGGTGTAAAAATATTTGACGGTAAAGTTTCTCAGCAGCAGCTTGACAGAATAAAAGAAGACGCCAAATACTTTGGCGAAGAAGGCTCTATAGATTATTGGAATGAACCTGTAAAAGTGTATGTCATCAGAAGGAGCAGTGGCGATGATATTTATATTCAGCTGTATGGAAATACTTCAACCGGAGGAATACAAATTCTACAGAAAGCGCCGTTTGAACAAACCATTTCGATCCTAAAATCTGATGAAATTAAAAAAGAATTAGATACAAAAGGCAAAGCTGTATTGCATATTAATTTTGATACCGACAAAGCAAGCTTACAACCTGATGGCAAAACAGCCGTAGATGAAATCACAAAAGTCCTGAAAAACGACAGTAATCTAAAACTGGCTATCAACGGATATACCGATAACAGCGGAAATGATGCGCACAATCTCCAACTCTCAAAAGACCGTGCTACCGCAGTATTGAATGCGATCACCACTTCAGGTATTGATAAATCAAGACTTTCAGCAGAGGGCTTCGGCAGTAAAAATCCAATTGCAGATAATAGTTCTGAACAAGGCAAGGCGCAAAACCGTAGAGTAGAGCTGGTCAAAAAATAATGTAAAACCCATAAGAATACAGCATTAGATATTCTTTTGCTTAAAAAATCCCAACGAAAGCTGGGATTTTTTTATTTTGATTTTTTTTGCGCAAAGTCTCCTGACTTTGGAGTAAGGATTATTTATTTCTATTTTCCAATATAAATAGACCATAGGATTTAAAAATCCATTACCGTATCCAGCCCACGTTTGAGTCCTTTAAAAGAACCTACTTTTTCGATAGCGAGCAATGCTCCTTTTACATAAGGTTCTGCTCCGGAACCGGAATCATGACGTATGGTAAGCTTTTCATCTTTTAGTCCAAAGATAGCCTCCACGGAAATGACAAAACCCGGCAATCGTACAGAATGTACCTGAACGTCGTCCAACGTTGCACCGCGGGTGGCTTTGTCGCCAACGAGTTCATCTTGTGAAATATGTACATTGGGCTTTTTAATCTGAGAAAGCCTATAGGCGAGTTCTCTTGCCGTGCCGCTGGGGCTGTCTATTTTGTCTTCATGGGCATAATCTATAATTTCATAATTAGGCATGTATTTCGCAGCCATTTCCGAAAACTTCTGAAGAAGTACGACCGATATGGCAAAATTCCCGACAGCAAGTACGGAGGTGTCGTTATCGTTAGCCACGTCTTCAATTTCCTTTAAATCATCATTCGTTAATCCGGAAGTGCCAATCACTACTTTTTTTCCTCTCTTTAAGGCTGCAGTGATATTCTTCTTACCTACTTCAGGTTTGGTATAATCCACCAGAACATCAAACTCAGTCTTGTCAAGGGCGGTCTCGATATCATCAAATATGGGGATGTCACCACCTTCAATTCCAAGGACTTCTGAAAGATTTTCTCCATTGTGTTTTCTGGAAAGGGCTCCAACCAATTTCATTCCTTGATTTTTGCATACCCCTTTACTTAATGCAGATCCTGCCCAGCCGGTAGCCCCGGCAATAAATACTTTTATCATTTTTCTTTGTTTTTAAATTTTTCCGTGTTCTTGCTTTTATTTTTGCTTCAATGTGATCAGATCAACATCAAATCGTAGCGTTGTTCTTTTAAAGATTTACCAAACTCGGTAGAAGGTTTCTCCTCTGTCAGTCTAAAACCGTATTTTTTATAAAGATGATGGGCTGCCAGTAAATCATCTGTTGTCCATAGATATACAGATTTATATTTCTTTTCTTTGGCGAACTCTACCAAAGCCAACATAAGCTGATTGCCCAATCCTAAACCTCTGGTTTCTTCATCAAGATAGAAGTATCTAAGTTGAGCAGTCTGATTTTCCCGGTGCATTAATAGTAGAAAACCTACGATCTTATCATTTTTTTCACAAATCCAGACCCTGTCTAATAATGGGTCGTAGTTTTTATAAAATTCATATAATCCATAGCCTACATAGGTTTCGAAAGATACTCCATAGTTGTATTCTTTGCCATACAATTTACCGTGACGATACATGATATATCCTAAGTCCCCAGGATTGATAGTGGTTCTGATTGATATTCCATTTGCTGTAATTAGGGGCTCTTCCATCATAAAATTCTTTTATTTAGTATATTTTGTATTTCATTCATTTTCTTGATGACTTTATTAAGTTCGTCCGGAGTGCAATGTCCAAAAATCTCCCTTATCTGTTGAGATGAAGCTTCGTTTAAAAGCTGAAACTCGGCCTTGCCTTCCTCTGTAAGTTCAAGATTTGTACTTCTTTTATCTTTTCCGGAGACTATTCTTCGGATGAGACCCTGCTTCTCGAAGTTTTTCAAAATTTTACTGAGGTATCCTTTATCAATACCCAGATAAGCTGCTATGTCAGAAGCAGGTTGGTTTGGATGATGATGCAGTTCGAATAAAATTCGTACTTCAGGAAGAGAGTATTTACTGTTCAGTATGTGACCATTCAAAAGTCCTATGATGTTGGTATAGAATCTGTTGAAAAATCTTATATCGCCTATTTGCTGAGAATTCATAGTACAAATATATAGAAATAGTTGATTTTGACAACTATTATTGTTGAAAAAGTCAACTATTTTTATTTCATTGAAAACTTTTAAGTATTTATTTTTATGTTAATTATCTCTACTTATGCCTCAATACTAGAACCCCGCACTAGAAGTCCGCTGCGCAAAGTCTCCTGACTTTGAGCTGTTAAATAGATCCCTTTATACTTTATACTTTATACTTGCTCCGAAGTCAGGAGACTTCGGAGAGCGGACGATTTAATTTCCATACATGGAACAGTCAGGTGAATGTATGCTTTGCTGTGTTCAATCTTGTAGTGGGTTGAATGTATTATGAATAACATATTTGATTTATTATTACATTAGTACTGCGTTAATTTTAAATCAATTATGAAAGCATTGGTCATTTCAGGAGGAGGGAGCAAAGGGGCTTTTGCAGGCGGGGTAGCTGAACATCTTATAGAACATAATAAAAACGACTATGAACTCTTTGTAGGAACTTCAACCGGAAGTCTTCTGATTCCTTTTCTGGCTCTTGGAGATATCCAAAGAATTAAAAAGTTGTATACCACCATCGAGCAGTCCGATATTTTTACGGTTTGTCCGTTTAAAATAACGAAGAAGAACGGTAAAGTAAAAGTAGGGATCAACCATCTGGGGATTATCAGGCAGTTTATAAAAAAACAAAAGACATTAGGAGACAGTACCAACCTCAGAAATCTTATCCGCAGTAGCTTTACAAAGCAGGATTTTGAAAAAATAAAAGAATTGAAAAAAGAAATTGTAGTCACAGTAGCCAACCTTACAACGCAGCAAATAGAGTATAAGTCTTCTAATGAACACCGTTATGAGGATTTCTGCGACTGGATCTGGGCTTCATCCAATATGGTTCCTTTGATGAGCTTATGCCAGAAAAACGGAAATGAGTATGCTGACGGAGGCTTTGGAAACCTTATCCCTTTACAGCACGCCCTGGAAAAAGGAGCATCATCCATAGATACCATTGTATTGCGGCTGGAAAAAACGTCATACAATAATCCACCTCTCCAGAATGTATTGGATGTTTTTGCTCGTACCACAGATTTTATGCTGAATCAGATTGCCAGTGACGATCTTATTATTTCACAGTTGGAAGCGGCAACCACCAATGTACATATCAATTTCTTTTTTATCAACAGGATACTTACCACCCATTCATTTATATTTGATAAAGAGGAGATGACGAAATGGTGGCAGGAAGGGCTGGAGCTTTTCCAAACCACCGAATGCAAAAGTTTATTGTTAAAAGCGAAGCCTGCAGACCTTATTTAAATGAATGATAAGGAGAGTTACAAATGCTGGTTGACTACGATTAACAAAAATGGTGGAAGCCGAAGAGCTAGATACAGATTGACACCTATTGATCCGAAATTTTTATCTGATTCGGAAAATCCTGAGTGGCATAACGAACCTTGAGGTCAGGCAGCATTAAAACGGGTGGTTTTTTACCGGGCATGATTAATACCTGATCGATGGGACGGGCATCTGCCGGTGAATCTGCAACGAAAGCCTGAATGAGTCTTATACCTGATGCTGGCAGGAGGTTCTTAGGAACGGACATGGAATGTCTGTTCATCTTTAATAGCCATTCTGGGCGTCCATTGATAAGTTTAACTGGCGGATGAACTACCTGTAAATCTACAGCACCGGATAAAAGACCTGTAGTTAAAGGTTTACCCTGATTCAATAAAACGACTGATGTTTTCGGAGCTTTTAATGAGGCAATTTTGTATAGGTCAACGTCAGGTCTGTTCATTGGGATAGGGGATAGTCCGGCTTGATCAATCGTGAGAGGGTCTATGCCGGTTTTAGCTTTAAGAATAGCGGCCATTTTCAGATAAGGTTTTTCTTCGTTGAGAATAGGCCCTTCAGCGGCGTGGCGCTCGCCGACATACATAAGAATTTTGGCTTCCGGAAAAGCCTGCACAGCACGACGAATAAGATTGTCTGTCTGTTTCTCTTCACGCTCCTGAGCTGTATATCCCCGACCGGCTGTCTCGTAAGATACCGGGTGATAACCCATTGCTAGCGATTGTCTTACGAAATCAGCGAAAATGGGATCATCAAAATAATAACCACTATAGAAATCACCTGCTCCTCTCACAACTCCATCTGCCGACAGCTGATCCATTTTGCGGCGTTCTTCCTGATCATCTGCATACGGTCTCAAAGCTTCCATAGCAAGAATGGTATAGCCAAGCGGTTGTAAAGCTTGGGCCACTTCAAGTCCGAAAGCACGTCCACGAGGATCCAGGTGATTCTCATTCAGAATAACGATACGGGTATGACGCGCACGCTTTACTATTTCATCGATGGCATTAGCTCCTCTAGATAAACGCAGGTTCGCAATCTGTTCTTTGGGTACATGGAAGTCCGAACTTTTAGCCTTGTTGAATGTGGGTATTCCTGTCATTGTAGACATCACCTGTGCCCATTGATCTACCACATCGGGATCATCAAGCTGATCCACACTTTCCACATTCAATCTTTTGAGCATACCGAATGAAGCCTCCAGATACAACCCATGTGAAACATCATCAATAGATTTCTTATAAGCCACTAAAAGCGTATCGTTATCTATTTTCTTTATCGGAAGAACAGCAGTTGATTGTGCCGGGATTATGGTAAAAGCAGATGTAGTAAGGATGGTCAATAAACTAAAGCGAAACGGTATTGCAGTTTTCACAGGGATAATCATTTTTTAATGATACAATTATAGTCAAAAAAACGATTAAGTTGAGTATTTGTTATATTATAGATTACAGATTGACAGGAGTTCTATGCTGCGCAAAATATTACAGGTTTGGGGTAGCCAATAAGATTATTTCCTTTAAACGTACTTCAGGTCAAAAGACTTCAGCAGCAAAAACCCGATAGCAGATAACAGTTCTGAACAAGGAAAGGTGCAGAACCGTAGAGTAGAGCTGGTGAGAAAATAATGTCAAGCTTATAAGAATATAGCATTAGATATTCTTTACTTAAAAATCCCAACGAAAGCTGGGATTTTTTTGTTTTAATTTCAGATGTGAAAAATGAGGAAATTTTAAGCTGTAAATAAGATTATTTTCTTTACACTTGCCTCAAAGTTGAGATACTTTGGAGAACGCTGTGAATATAAGAAGCCTACATTGATCTGAAAGGATTGATATTTAGTGTTTTTAGAATCTTTGTGCGAAGAGCTTTACTGATCAACCGGGGAGGCTACAATATCTATGACTGATCTTAAATCTGAATTGGCTGTACTGTTGGTTCCGAAAGTAGCGCGTACTCCTACCGGGTCAGAAGGATTCGCGTATACAAAACCACTGAAATTCATGGTATAGGTGCCGGCATCCAAAACAAATTTCCGGCTGCCGTTCAGTTGAAATATTCCTACAACATAATTATTTCCTGAATTGGTAAAAGTTTCAGTGTCACGTACTATATTTTGGTTACTGAACGTAGGTGAATCTGTTTTGGACAGGTAAACATTCAGTCCAAATAATTTAGAAGCACCATCCACAAGGGTCTGCCCGTTTGCTCTTAAAAGATTGGTGACCGGAACAGAAAAATAAACTTCAACGATAGATTTCCTGCTCAGCGTAAATTGCTGGGAAAACAAGGTGGCCTGAGTGGTACCGCTGGTACTAAGAACAGTTTCGGGGATCATGGTCCGGTTCAAAATATTACCACCCGCAACTATAGCCGGATCTCTCTGAAACATAGAAACCCACTGTCCGTTTGTTCCCAGGCTGGCATTAAATTCATAATAGCCTTTAGCCCTGACATTGATGGTCCGGTTTGTTGTTTCATTCACTGCCAACGGCTCTGTAACATATACAATAGCTCCATCCTGTGTGCTGTTGTAGAGGTTGTCTTTTGCTTTCAATTGGTTACCGGTTACTCGTGGTGCAATAATGCCATCTGTTTTGGCAGCATCTTCTGCATAACCTGTTACATCTAGCGTAGCCTGTGGCGTGGTTGTGTTTACTCCTACCTGGCCGTACAGGTTATTGGCGACAGTAAATAATAAAAATGACAGTGCAATTTTAACCGGCCTTAGTGTTTTTTTCATAGTTCTGTATCTAGCGATTTATGTTGTTTCAAACAATCATGCAAAGCTATATGGAACCGGAAAAAATAAGGTTGCTTATTTCATCGATAAACTTATTGGATTCATTACATTTTTTGATCTCGGCTGCGCAAAGTCTCCTGACTTTGAGCTGGTAAATAAGATGACTCCCGCTATACTTGCTCCGAAGTCAGTATACTTCGAAGAGCGGGTTGACAGGAGTTCTATGTTGCGCAAAATATTACAAGTTTGGGGTAGTCAATAAGATTATTTCCTTTAAACGTACTTCAAGTCAAAAGGCTTTAGCAGCAAAAATCAGATAGCAGATAACAGTTCTGAATAAGGAGGGCACAAAACCGTAGGGTAGAGCTGATAAAAAAATAATGTAAAGCTTATAAGAATATAGAATTAGATATTCTTTACTTAAAAATCTCAACGAAAGCTGGGATTTTTTTGTTTTAATTTATGTTGCGTAAACTTTCTCGACTTTGAGCTAGTAAATAAGATTATTACCTTTAAACTTACTCCAAAGTTAGTAGACTTCGGAGAGCAGGGGAACATAAAATATTTAGATTTATGTCTAGCGTTTTAAAGACCTAACCTTACTAATGAAATTTTCTATAGTATAAAATGTTTTTTTCATATTCGTTAATAAATTAAGGTCTTCAGAAAGATCAACTTTTTCAAAATATTTATAATATTCTAAAAAGTTTGGATTAATATGAGCTGAAACATTATTTCTGATATCTTCAATTCTATCATGTGACAAAATTGTTTTTTTTGAATTTCTTATAAGATCTCTTATTAGTTTAAACTCATCTTCAAGTTGGGGAAAATCTAGACTTATTCTTTTTAAAGTTAGATTTAGCTTATCTAGTGCAATTTTGGTTTCATAAAGAATTAATAGACCTCTTTTAATATTATGAATCTTTTCAAGATCATTCAGAGAATAAATTGATTTAAATACTAAAGAAAGTTCAAATTGAGATAATACTAGTATATACTGAAAGTTAGCAAATTCTATTTCAAAATCTTTAGCTAATTCAATTTTGTTTTTATGTAATATTCCATGTACAATATCATATGAAGTTAATATTTTATTCATTAATTGCAAATGTTCACTGGTGTGTTTAATATCATTGTTTAAATTATTAATATCTATCATTAAATTATGGTTATGTATTTATTGTAAACTTAGACAACAAGAGTTTTTATTGGTATAGTAGATTAGTTAGTTATTTAAACTTTTTTTAAAACTTCTAGAGTACTGAAAAAACATATATCAGATTTTCCTTTATTAAGTTCATCTTTTAGTTCTCGTCCAGGATGAATAAAGTTTCTATAAACTCTTGATAAGTTTGTCAAATGAAAGAAATCTTTCCCAAAATAATTGTTTTCCTCAATAAAAGAAATTAAATCATGGAGAGTACAATCATAAATATTTCTATTGATTGTTCTTCCACTTTGAGAATACGTAACATTTCTTATTTTTTTTCTTTCTAAATAAAAGGTTAATATTAACTCAACAAAAGATCCAGATAATACAACTGTAGATTTTATATTTCCTACTAGATAGTTTAAAACTAGTTCATCAAAATCTCTAAAAACTAATTCCTTATATTTTTTATTGAATTTAGATATTTTATCTTTTAAAATAAAATACTCAATTTCATCTAACCTTGACATGTTTAATTTGGCAAAGCCATCAATCCATTTTATTGGAATATCTTTTTCATAAATCAATTGTCTTTGTTTGATTAATTCTTCTTGTATATAAGGATTTATTCTATAAATAGGAATATTATAATTATCAAAATTATTAGTAGGTAAAATATAATTTTTGGAAATCCAAATTTCTTTTAGCTTTAAAGCATTTACAATGTTAGTTTTTATTAGAGATGGAAAATATTCATTTTGTATAGGAATTTTTCCATCTCTAAAATCTTCTTCTTTTTTTATGTTATTTAGAAAATTATTTAATGAGTCTAAACTGAAATAATCTTCATTTTTAATTAATAACAACGACTTTTTGAATGAATTATTGGTGTAATCTTCATTGCTCTTTTCTTTTGAAAGTTTTTCAAAAACTTTTTTAGTGTTTTTTAAATTTCGTTCATATAACTCTTTATTCCCAGCTATTTTTATTGCTTCTTCATACATTTGGACAGCTTTTTCAACATACAAAATATCTGTCTTATTACTATAAATGTTAGCTAAGTTATTTAATATAGCTCCTGTTTTTTTACTCTTATAAAGATATTCATATATTTCCTGAGCTTCTTGTATTTTATTAATTTCATTATAAGAATATGCAATTTCAAACCATTTATCCGCTTCATTTAATTGGTGATAATTGAAATTATCTTTCAAACTAATTATTTGTGAGTATCTTTTGTTAGTAAACAATGTATCAATAATAGATGATAAATAAGAAGGATCAAAACTTGTTTTAAATTTTTGGTATTCTTCTAAATCATATAAAAGTAATTGAAGGTTTTCATCATTGAATATAATTTGCTCAATATAGGTTTCTCCTAGTTTTTCGTATAAAATATCAAATGTATAATTATCATTAGATAAAATTTCTCGTAATAAATTATGCTGGCTATCAGAATCTTGATTATGGAGTTGCAAGATGTACTGCAACCAAGAAACTTTAGTTTTAAAGTCTAAATTTTTACTCTTGGTTTTTAATTGTGTTAGAAGAGATATATTTTTTCTTTCATACAATTCTACTTCGGTGTCAGTATAAGTATTATCTAAAGTGAATATAAACTCAAACTCAAGATAGTTTAAATTTTCAGGTAAAAATGTAAGAGAATTAATGAAATTTATTATTTCTGAATTTCTTTTTAAATATCCTAAACTTGCAATAATACCAAATGCACATACCCAGAAGTTGTGATTGGTATATTCGGTGTTAAGATTATTATCAATAATTATATCAAAAGATTTTTTTAAATAATTATAAGCAGATAACCAATCTTTTTTCTTATAATATATTTTACCCAAACTATAATTTAAACCAATTAAAACATAATTTGCATCTCCTTCGTAATTTTTTAATGCAATTTCACAATTTGTAAGAGAGTTATTGAATTCAGAATCTTCATAGTACATTTTTGAGAGTTGGTAATGAAGAATAGGATACTTGTAAACTTCACAGTTTTTCTGCAAAAAAATATATGCTTCTTTTCTTTTATTTATTTGAATTAAACTTTTAGAATATTCAATAAGAAACTCCGCATCATTTTCAAATTTCTCTATAGATTTTTTAAGAATATGACATTTCCTATAATAATCTTTTCTAGAGAGATAAATCAATTTTTGAACAGTTTCTCGAGGATAATTTTCATATTCAAAAGATCTCTCATAATTATAAATTGATTTTTCATAATCATAAATTTGATTATTTTTTTTTGTCTTAGTATCCCAGTCCCAATCATATTCAGTTCCATATATTTCCCCAAGCCAATAATAGACTAAACCAAGCACCTTTTTTTCTGTGTCTTTTTCTAAAACGTTTTCAAAGCAATTCACGGCTTCTTTATATTGCTTCCCAGTATGTCTTATTATGCCTAGAATATAATATCCAGTAAATTTATTAGGAAATTTTTCAATTATTTCATTGCAGATTTTTTCAACTTTTTTGTAATCATTATTATCATAAAAACCCCAAGCTTTATTCCTTAATTCTTCAAATATATTTTCATTCATGATATTTAATTTTTATCAAAAATAATTATTATATATGCAATGTATTTGCGCAATTGTCTAGGTTTTCTTGTAAAAAAAATTAATTTGGTTTATACCATAAATAAAGATTATGTTCAATCTTTATTCTTTGTAAATCATTTTTAATTTTGGTTAATTGTGCTGTATCATAAATTGGGTAAAATGATTGAATTCTATTTATTTGAACATTTCCTTTTCCTTTTATTTGTTTATATCTTTTTTGAACCCATAATTGATATGTAATACCCTCATATTCAAAAATAATATTGTCTGTTTTATTTATATCAATTAAATGTTCATTATCTATTTTAGTCAATATATTTTTTAGATCTAAGTGTAATTCTTTAGGTAAAAAGTTTTTATAATGATACGTTTTTGCTTTATTGCCTTTTATTGGTTCTGCATAATGCCTACTTGTAATGTGAATTAAAGAATAAGAAGTAAATTCGATTATTGAACCAGAAAAATTTATTTCAAAGTCTTCTGGATTATAATTTTCCATTACTGACTTAGCCAAATGATAAATAAATTTTGATTGAAGGATGATTTTATCTTTCTGTAATCTATAACGATCTTGATTAGCCTTAATTTTTCTTACCCAATTAGGTATTTTTATTTCAAGAGTTTTCAAATCTTGTCTTGTTTCTGTTGAAAGTTCTTGTAAAATTTGATCTTTATGATTCGTAATTTGAATTTCTTTAAGCCAATTATCAGATATATTTTGTAACTTTTTCATATCTTTAAGCTGTTCGTCCATTTCAACTTTTACAATTTTTCCTCTTTTGGCTTTAAAAAAAGGGCCTGCCAAATCATTGTGGAAATATGTTAAATAAAGCTCATGGAAGATAAAATCATTACAAAATTTAAAATTTTCAGGCTCACCGTCATCAGGGTTATATGATAATTTTATTGATAAACATAAAAATTCTTTTTCCCTCTCTAGTAAGTTCTCTCCTTTTTCTGCTCTATTTTTTAAGTCTTCAAATATTTTTCTGGTTCTAACTTGTTCTTCAGGTGAATCATCTTTAAAGTCAAGTTCCTCAATAGTATATCTTTTTTTTGCCATATAATATAAAAATTATCACTTATTATCAAATATATAGAATATATTGAAATAAAGTTTTACGGCTTCCCGTAAATACCAAAAATAAACACCATTTTAAAATCTTGAATCAGTATTTTTATGGAATTTCTTAAAGATTTCGAAAATTTTGTCACAAAAAAATCCCAACTCTCGTCAGGATTATTCATTTATAAGTTTAAAGAAATCAGATAAACTAATTTTTCTTGCTTCACATATTTTAAAAAGTGTTTCAACTGGTATTCTGTAAGTTTCTTCACTTTTAATTTTTCTAATTGTACTTTCTTCTACACCATGATTTTTGGCAAAAGAATTTTGTGACTTGCCTTCTTGAAGCCAAGGTATCAACCATTTTTTTGTAATGTATGAACAAATTTTCTCGTTTATATCTGTCATAAAACAAATGAAATAATTAAATAATAAAAAATTACGGTCGATCGACCGTAATTGAATTTCTTTTATTACATTTATAAAAAAATACAACTTCATGAAAAAGATAAAAACACATTTCGATACCCACTTTCGGGCAGATAACAAGCACTCCGGGCTACAGCTGATAGAAACTTTCTTCCACTTCAATGAGCTGGATGATTCCAAAGAAATGCTCAGCAACTTAGTAAATTATGCGGTAAAGAGAAATAGCTGGATCCATGAAGATCCGGCGGTGATCTTCCGGTTTCATCAGTCGATGAGGTCGTTGATCCGGGCAGGATATCTCATGATGCTAAAGGAAAGAAAATGGATTGTAGATACTCAACCAGAAAAGATTTCCCCGTGGCTTCTTGGCTTGCTTTCGGAGAAGGAATACCGGAATCCGCTGCTGGTTTTCAAAAAAGCATTCAGAGCATACACCCTCAAAGAATTTGATTATTTTATGTCCGGAATCGTCTATTTCTCCATGGGTGTCTATGAAAATCTACCGGAAAGGAATATCGTGATGCCCTACATTCATACCGTTAAAATGCTGGATGCTGCACACCTTATTGTTCAAAGAAAAAGAGAAAAGAGAATGGCTGACACTCATTCAGGATAAGAGGGTTGTGTGTAAATTATTGATTCAGATTGTTAATGTATTGATGATGTTTTTTAGACGCAAAGATTTAGTTTTATTATGCATATTTTCAGGGAGCAAAGAACAGAATCAACTTTGTTGATTCGTCGAAGTGTGCTGATATACATACCGCTTCATCAGCGACAAAGTCGCATCACTTTGCCTCCTTACAATAAGGCGGAATTACTCATATACTTTGCGCTTAATCTTTTCATCAAAAAATAATTCCAAGTATGATCTATAATTATAATAATGTGCTGATGGTGTTTTTTCTGACGCAAAGTTTTTATTTTTGAAACTGTTGATGGTAAGGAAGCAAAGAACAGAATCAACTTTGTTGATTCGTCGAAGTGTGCGGATAATCATACAACTTCATCAGCGACAAAGTTGCACCACTTTGCCTCCTTACAATAAGGCGGAATTATCCATAGACTTTGCGTTTAATCTTTTCATCAAAAAATAATTCCAAGTATGATCTATAATTATAATAATGTGCTGATGGTATTTTTTCTGACGCAAAGTTTTCATTTTTGAAACTGTTGATGGTAAGGGAGCAAAGGATAGCATCAACTTTGTTGATTCGTCGAAGTGTGCGGATAACCATACCGCTTCATCAGCGACAAAGTCGCACCACTTTGTCTCCTTACAATAAGGCGAAATTACTCATATACTTTGCGTTTAATCTTTTAATCAAAAAATAATTCCAAGTATGATCTATAATTATAATAATATGCTGATGGTATTTTTTCTGACGCAAAGTTTTCATTTTTGAAACTGTTGATGGTAAGGGAGCAAAGGATAGCATCAACTTTGTTGATTCGTCGAAGTGTGCGGATAACCATACCGCTTCATCAGCGACAAAGTTGCACCACTTTGCCTCCTTACAATAAGGCGAAATTACTCATATACTTTGCGTTTAATCTTTTCATCAAAAAATAATTCCAAGTATGATCTATAATTATAATAATGTGCTGATGGTGTTTTTTCTGACGCAAAGTTTTCATTTTTGAAACTGTTGATGGTAAGGGAGCAAAGAACAGAATCAACTTTGTTGATTCGTCGAAGTGTGCGGATAAACATACAACTTCATCAGCGACAAAGTTGCACCACTTTGCCTCCTTACAATAAGGCGGAATTACTCATATACTTTGCGTTTAATCTTTTCATCAAAAAATAATTCCAAGTATGATCTATAATTATAATAATGTGCTGATGGTATTTTTTCTGACGCAAAGTTTTCATTTTTGAAACTGTTGATGGTAAGGGAGCAAAGAACAGAATCAACTTTGTTGATTCGTCGAAGTGTGCGGATAGCCATACAACTTCATCAGCGACAAAGTCGCACCACTTTGCCTCCTTACAATAAGGCGAAATTACTCATATACTTTGCGTTTAATCTTTTCATCAAAAAATAATTCCAAGTATGATCTATAATTATAATAATGTGCTGATGGTATTTTTTCTGACGCAAAGTTTTTATTTTTGAAACTGTTGATGGTAAGGGAGCAAAGGATAGGATCAACTTTGTTGATTCGTCGAAGTGTGCTGATATACATACCGTTTCATCAGCGACAAAGTCGCACCACTTTGCCTCCTTACAATAAGGCGGAATTACTCATATACTTTGCGTTTAATCTTTTAATCAAAAAATAATTCCAAGTATGATCTATAATTATAATAATGGCTGATGGTATTTTTTCTGACGCAACGTTTTTATTTTTGAAACTGTTGATGGTAAGGGAGCAAAGAACAGAATCAACTTTGTTGATTCGTCGAAGTGTGCTGATAAACATACAACTTCATCAGCGACAAAGTCGCACCACTTTACCTCCTTACAATAAGGCGAAATTACTCATATACTTTGCGTTTAATCTTTTAATCAAAAAATAATTCCAAGTATGATCTCCAGCTGAGCAAAGTTTCCTGAATTTGAGCTTATAAAGTCACCAGGTTATTTCTTTTAAACTTGCTCCAAAGTCAGGAGACTTCGGAGAGCGAGATCCATGAATGTACCATACACTTTATATATAAATAAAAATGCCCCTTTTTCAGGGGCATTATATTATGGTGCTTTTACTTGTTCTATCTTGATGAATATTTTAGTAAGATTGGGTTGGGAATTGCCTGAAGTGGGAGCTCCTGCCATAATGGTTGCGGTATAAGCTGTTTTTGAAGAAGGATTACTGTCTATCCAGGTATATCTTCTATGCTCAGGTCCG
This sequence comes from Chryseobacterium sp. G0162, assembly GCF_003815715.1. Taxonomy (NCBI): domain Bacteria; kingdom Pseudomonadati; phylum Bacteroidota; class Flavobacteriia; order Flavobacteriales; family Weeksellaceae; genus Chryseobacterium; species Chryseobacterium sp. G0162. The sequence goes on from NZ_CP033922.1 coordinate 4,313,719, forward strand.
CCACTGGACCCATCTATAATTCCTATATTCCCCCAGTAAGCGTTACCCATTGCTCCTGTGCCTTGAGGATACCAAGTGGCTGATGAATCTGCCATACCGCCCCATACTCCTGAAGTAATATTGGTTGTTGTTACCGCTGAACCAATATAACCACCATATTCCGTATTATAATTCCAATACAGATTAACGGTAGTCCCTGTATTATTGTACAATTGTACATTAGGATTGGCAAGGGTGGTACCACTTGTGGTATCAAATATTACCCTGATCGAATACTTACCATCCGGGGTAGTAAGAGGGAAAGTATAAGCCTGTTTCCCATTGGCGTCGGTTGTTAGGGTAGAATATCCCATCACAGCGACAGATGAAATGTCTGCACGGCTCGTATTTCCCACAGTAGCATTACAGTTTTGTGCTGCTGTTAAGAAAGGAACGGTAGTGCTGGTCATAGGAATAGTCATATCATTAGCAGTGGTAGGCGTTCCACTCACTGAAAATACCAATTCGCCATCACCAAACTCTAAAGTTCCGGGTCTTAGCTGGAAAGTTAATCCGTTTACTGTAAAAGGAGCTCCTGAATTATATGAGCCTCCGTTTCCCTGGTTATAGGTAACTCTCAGGTTTCCATTGAAAGGAGTACCGGGAGCATACGTAGAAGGATTTAAGTAAGCGGTAGTACATTGTAATGCGGAAATCGCCGGAGAGATGGTATTGGTTGCCTGTGTAAGTCTTTGCCATACCGCTCCGTCAAAATAATAATAACCCATAGCAGTAACATTGATACGTTGTCCGGCATTATCTCCACCAGTAACATCCGTAATATAAATTAATGCTCCTCTCTGATCGCTGCTGTAGGTACCCGTATTGGCGGTAAGCTCAGCTCTTGTAAGCCTCGGAGCCTGCAATCCGAATATTTGTGTGTTATCCGTAATCACTCCTGAACCGTCTCTTTTAGCAGATACATCCATGGTTGTTTTTGGTAAAGCGGTATTGATACCTACTTGGGCGAATGAGAATCCAGCAATAAGAATGGCACTGAATTGTGTAAATTTTGTTTTCATATTAAGGTGTTATTTAGGTAGGTTAAATATAGCTTTTTTTTTAATGATAAAATAAAAAAACACCTTTATAATTAAATAAAATTAATTAATTCGTAATATTCTATTAAAATATAGGGATTTTGAATGGACTTGTAATGTTTTTAATTTCAATATTTTTATGTTTGATGAAAATTATTGATATCAAATTCTATTTCTCTAAAATAAGATGGTTTTTAAATGTATAGATATTAGTACTCATTCTTTATTTCCATAGGTTGTGTTATCGTTAAATATAAATGGTGATAAGTAAATCTGATATTGACGATTGAGTTTTACGTTCTTTCTTTTAATGCAAAAATCAGATCAAATAATTAAAAAATAGCATTTTTCTGCATTATTCTACACGCTAATTTTGCTGCAATAAACGGATTGGTTTGAATACAAATATTATTATCAGAAAAGCAGTAGCATCAGACAGTGAAAAACTTTGGGTTTTGATGGAGCAATTGGCGGTTTTCGAAAATTATATGGACAGCTTTGAAATTACCCCTGAAATTGTGAAAGAATCCGGTTTTCAAAAAACTCCGCCGGACTTTTATTGTTTGGTTGCAGAGAATGAAGATCAGATGGCAGGAATGCTGGTGTATTATTTTCTTCCTTACACGGCGCAAAACAAACCTGCCATATATATGAAAGAGCTTTATGTAGAAGAAAAGTATCGCGGTCAGAAAATTGGGGAACAGCTGATGAATGCTTTGAAAATGGAGGCTGTAAAAAACAATTGCTCTCAAATAAAATGGACCGTTGCCCCTTGGAACAAATCCGGGCAAAAATTCTATGAACGCCTTGGAGCAAAAGAAAATAAAGATTGGTTGAATTACGAATGGACAGTATAGAAAATGGAAATGACGATAACAAAAATTACAGAAAACGATATAGCAGAATTACAGGAGATCAGTAAAAAAACTTTCTCCGAAACATTCTCCGAGGATAATACAGCAGAAAGCATGACGCAATATCTTGAAACAAGTTTTGCGGCAGAAAAGCTTCATGCCGAGCTCAACGACAGAAACTCCGAATTCTACTTTGCCAGGGTGGATCAGAAAGTCATAGGATATTTAAAGCTCAACACAGGTTTGTCACAAACTGAAATGAAAGGGGATCATGCGCTTGAAATTGAAAGGATATATGTTTCTAAAGATTTTCACGGAAAGAAAGTAGGACAGGCTCTTTATGACAAAGCGATTGCCATTGCCACAGAAAAAAATGCGTATTACGTTTGGCTGGGCGTTTGGGAAAACAATTTGAGGGCTATTAATTTTTACAGCAAACACGGATTTAAAGCGTTTGATAAACATATTTTCAGACTCGGAAATGAAGAACAGACCGATATTATGATGAAACTGGATTTAAAAAGCAACAAAATGAAAACTGAATTTTTTATAAAATCATTCGAAGAATTATCCACTATCGAACTCTACAACATATTAAAATTAAGAAGCGAAATATTTATTATAGAACAAAATTGTGTGTATCAGGATATAGATGATAAAGATTTAAAATGCCATCACCTGATGTGTTTAGTGGATGGAAATCTGGCAGGATATACCAGAATTGTTCCGCCTGGTTTGACCTACGAAGACGCTTCAATTGGCCGGGTGGTAATTGGTTCAGATTATAGAGGATTGGGATTGGGAAAACAGCTGATGGAAAATTCTATCAAAGGGTGTCAGGATATTCTTAAAGAATCAAAAATCCGGATCAGCGCACAATTGTACCTGCTGAAATTTTACAATGCTCTAGGCTTTAAAGAAGTAGGAAGTCCTTACGATGAAGACGGAATTCCGCATATAGAAATGGTTTTAAACTAATTCCAGAATATTTTTAAGAATCGGGTTAGGGTCGTCTTTCCGCCATTGGATATACAAATCCGTAACAAAGGGAAGGGGAATAAAACGGATTCCGGTATTTTGGTGAAGATGATAAGAATGCGGCAGAATCGAAATGCCTAATCCGTTTTTAATCAGTGAAATAATGGTAGATCCAAACTCACATCGAATATAAGAATCAAGATTGATGTTGTAAAAATCGAGAACTTCCTGAACCAGCACATTGTAACTGCTGCCATCATCTCCTGTGGTTAAAAGAAATTTCTGATCTTTCAATGTTTCTGCAGAAATATCAGATAAAGTTGTAAAATGATGATTTTCAGGAACCACTAAAGACAGGTTTTCCTGGTTTAATTTCTTTTCATTAATTCCAGAATACGTATTGATATCACGGGAAAATGCCAGATCTATCTTATAATTTTTAAGATAATCTTCCTGAATTTCATTAGTCAGCTGAAACAATTCCAGATGAAGGGTTGGAAAAGCAGCCGAAACCTTTTTTATAAAATCGGGTAAAACCGAAGAGGAGATAGAATCGGGATGCGCAATTCTTATCGTTCCATATTCACCTAAATGAATTTGCCGGGCCAACTGATGAAAAGATTCCATTTGACTAAGCTCTTCGCTCCATTTTTCCTGCAAAAATTTTCCTGCCGGGGTAAGTTTCACATTTCGCTTATCACGATAAAACAGCTGAACACCCAGTTCACTCTCTAAAGACTGAATGTTCCGGCTCAAAGCAGATTGTGTAATATTCATTTTCGCAGACGTATTCCAGAAATGAAGTTCTTTTGCCAATGCCAGAAAATATTTGAGCTGTTGTAGATCCATTGATGCAAATTAATCATTAGTTAAACAAATTTAATAAGTAAATTGAATTAAACGGACCTCAATAAAAGAAAACTGTAAACTTTAAAAAAATCGGAATCAGGTATTGATACTAAGAAAGCACTACTTTTTTAAAGCAGTGCTTTTTAATTATTTGTAAACTGGATTTAAAAAATTTGTGGCTCATGGAAAAAACTCGCATCTTTAGCCCGTAACATCATGCAGCGGCAAGATGTTGGCGGCTATTATACCGCAGAAACTATTTAACTGTGAAAACAAAATAAAAAACATGAAAAAGATAACGCTATTTTTTGCTTTAGCTTTGGGGATTATAGTATCCGGACAGACTCAGAAAACGAAGATTTTATTAATCGGAACGATTCATTTTGAAACCCCGCATACCGATCAGTTTGAATTAAAGGTAGACGATTTTTTAAGTGCAAAGCGACAGAGTGAATTAGAAAACTTAACGAATGTTCTGTCTCAGACAAAAGCTACTAAAGTAATGATTGAAAGACCAATTGACAAACAACGCTCAACCGACAGTTTGTACAGTTTATATGTAGCAGATCGTTATAAAATGACAGTTTCAGAAAGAGAACAAATTGGTTTCAGGTTAGCTAAAAAATTAAAATTAAATCATGTCAAGTGTATAGACAAATTTTATGGAATGACACACGATAGTTTAATGGCTGCAACTGCAAAAGAAAACAATCAACTTTATTTACTGAATGACTTACAGGTCCATGCAAAAACAATGATCAGTGATTTTGATAATAAACTGAAAAATGGTACCATAACTGATGTTTTAAAATACATCAACAGACCTGAAGAATTAAAAAGGAACTTATCAATCTATCTGAATTATATAGCAAAGGTTGGAGCAGGTAAAAATTTTGCAGGAGCACAATATGTATCAGATTGGTATTTAAGAAATCTTGCCATTTATTCAAATATTCTTGATCAAATTGAACCTTCCGACAACTATGTTGTTTTAATTTTTGGACAGGGACACATTCCTATCTTAAAACATTTTTTAGAAAACAATGATAATTTTGAGGTGGTGGAGCTTAAAAATGTATTAAAATAAAACCCCAACCACCCTTTTGAACCAGTTAAAATGGAGTCAATACCGTTTGTATTAAGTTTTCGTTAATCTAAAAACTGAACATCTATGCATTTTCACTCATCTAAAAGTATTGAAACGCTGAATATCATTTTCAAACAACAGAAATAACTGAAGTTGCTGGAATTAACAATTTTATAAAATATAATCGGGCAGATTCAGGTATAGAATGCCATAATTTTCTCTATATTTAGACGATCTATATAAAAATGGCCTGTGTCTGCAATTTGTGGTCTACAGCATGCTGATAAACAAATATAAAAAGGACAATGCCAATACATCAATTCCCTCTGGACGGAGGTATGTTATATAAAGAAACAGATATGGCTCAGTTTTTCCCTGAGCCGCTAAATGCAATAACAGCTGCATTCTTTTTAGCCTTAGCCATTTTTTGGACCCTTAAAATGAAAGGACATTTTAAAGAATATCCTTTTTTAACGTACTGCCTGGTTTTATTATACATAGGTGCCATAGGAGGAACTGTCTATCATACATTCAGGCAATGGCCGGTATTTATCATGATGGATTGGTTACCTATTATGGTATTGTGCTTTTCTGCCGGGTTTTATTTTTTAGCTCAGAGCCTCAAATGGTACTATGCTGTTGTAATGGTTCTTGTATATCTGGTATTGATGTTGGGTTTGAGAAATTGGATTTTGGTAGACAAGACTTCTCTTTTTATCAACGTAAATTATGCAATCATGGCTTCATTTGTGCTTTTTTCGGTATTACGATATTTAATCTATACCCAATGGAAAGCCGGTAAATGGGTAGGTTTTGCTTTATTGTCGTTTGCTCTTGCACTCACTTTCCGGATCATTGATAAATGGGAATGGTTGAGTTTCGGAACCCACTTTTTATGGCATACTTTTGGGGCGGTAGCCACATTTTGCATGTTTAATTATCTCTACCTTACACGAGATATAATGAGAAAAAAATAAGTGGCTTTAATTTTCTTTGAAACTTTAATTCATACGTGATTATCAATATTTTGGTTCTTTTTAATTTCATCGAACTCTGAGTTTGTGATTAAAAGAGTTTCCCGCAGATTCCACAAATTTCACAGATGTTTGTGAACATTTTCTCTCGCAGATTTTATTTTATAAAGGGACTAAACCTTATAGGTTTTTAATATGCATAAGTTTTAAAACCTATAAGGTTTGATTCGATAATTTCCAAAAGATCTCAGAATTCTTATGGGTGAAAAATCTGCTCAATCTGTGATAATAATAGAAATCTTTGATTTTTTAAGATTCTTATATACAAAGTATATAACTTAAATCGCTTAAGTGTTTAAAAAGCTTTTGTGTCTCCTTTGGGGTTTAATAAAAAAGTTTAAACAGCTTTATAGATAATTAGCAATAAAGTTTGTTTTATTTTGTGAAATTCAGAGTCTGATTCTTTTACTATTGAAAGAAAGATGATTTACTTATATTTGCCCTGCAAAGCAAATCTAAATGTTCAAAAAAGTAATCACTGTATTTATCCTTAGCTTTTATACGGGTTTTTGTTCGGCCCAACAGGTTCGGCCCTCCAAATCATCTGAAATTTACCGCGATCTCAAAACGCTTAAAAAGCTGCCTAAAGTTTTATACCTTGCAGCGCATCCCGACGATGAAAACACAGGATTACTTTCCTGGTTAATCAACGACCAAAATGTAGAAACGGGCTATTTGTCTTTAACGAGAGGCGATGGTGGTCAGAATTTATTAGGGACAGAGCAAGGGGCTGCATTGGGTTTAATCAGAACGCATGAGCTTTTGGAAGCGAGAAAGTTAGACGGTGCCCAACAGTTTTTTACCCGTGCGATTGATTTCGGGTTCTCTAAAAATACCACCGATACTTTTAAACAATGGGATGCAGACAGCATTACAGCGGATGTGGTTTGGGTCATCCGTAAATTCCGTCCTGATGTTATTATTTGTCGTTTTCCTCCTACTGCTGCGGCAGGCCACGGACAACATGCGGCTTCGGCTGTAGTGGCAGAAAAGGCTTTTAAGCTGGCAGGGGATAAAAATGCTTTTCCAGATCAATTAAAATATGTCAATGTATGGCAGCCTAAACGCGTATTGTGGAATACTTTCCGATTTGGTGGGGTTAATACAACAGCTGAAAACCAACTGAAAGTTACCGTTGGACAATATGATGCGCAACTGGGAATGGGCTATGGTGAATTGGCAGGATTGAGCAGAAGTTTACATAAAAGCCAGGGGGCAGGAACACAGTCTGTAGCCGGTATCAGAACTGAATATTTTGCCCATGTTATGGGTGAACCTGCAAAAACAACACTTTTTGACGGAATCTCTAAAACCTGGACTTCACAAGGAAATGCTGACATTGACCAGACACTAGATACAATTATTTCCGCTTTCAATTTCAATAATCCGGACCTTAGTTTACCTGCTTTGCTTGCCTTGCGAAAAAAGGTGATGGCGTTAAAAGATACAGATCTGAAAAGGGATAAACTTCAATCTCTTGACCAAATCATTTTAAGCTGTGCCGGATTTATGGGCGAGGTAGTGACCAATCAGGCTGAAGCTGTTGCCGGAGACCATTACAATTTCAGGTTAAATCTGATATCAAGAGCTACAAATCCTGTTGTTTTAGACCATGTAAAGTGGCTAGGTCAGTCAGAAAGCTTCAATAAAAAACTTTCAAAAGATTCTTTAATTACCATTCAGCATGACATTCAGATTCCTGCTGATGCAGCACTCACGGAACCTTACTGGTTAGCAAAACCTCCTACGAACGCAGCAACTTTCTCTGTTCCGAATGAGACTTTAGTCGGTTTGCCTGAAGCAGAATCACCATTGAATGTTTGGGTTGGTTTAAAAATCGGTTCTGAAAATTTTCAGGTTAAACTTCCTTTATCTTTCAAGAAATTAGACCCGGTGCGTGGAGATGTCGTTGAAGCCTTGCGCATTGTTCCTGCAATAGAACTGAAATTTACACAGCCATTGTATGTGGCCAAAGACAATGAAGATGTACATTTGAGTTTAAATCTTAAGGCTAATTCTAATAAACCGTATAGTAAGGGGGTTCTAAACCTGATGTATAACGGAGAACAATTAGGCAGTGCTGATGTTAATTCGATCAATGGGAAAAATACTACCATCGATTACGTTATTCCAAAAGCTAAGCTTGCCGCAATACACTCATCTCGTCTGCAATTGGATGCCAATTTTGTTGCAGATGGAGTTACCTATCATAAAAAACAAATAGTAATTCAGTACCCGCATTTACCTTCCTTGCAATATTTTGAGCCTGCAACAGCCACTGTAATGAAGGGCGATATTAAGGCAAAGGTTAAGAAAGTAGGGTATATAGAAGGTGCGGGCGATTTCATTCCCGAATTCCTACGCATTGCAGGGATTCAGGTAGAGGTCCTGAAAGACGAAGATTTTTATGGCAACATAGATGGATCTGGCGGAAATGGTAGTCAAAACAAGCTATCGCAATATGATGCCATTGTATTGGGTGTCCGTGCCAATAACACAGAGAAAAAGCTGGGTCGCTGGATGCCTTTTTTATGGTCTTATGCAAAAGCGGGAGGTAATTTGGTGATGCAGTACAATACCAACCAGGATACATCCGTTGACCAATTGGGAATGTACAATTTCAGCATTGCCAATAAGAGGGTTACCGAAGAAAATGCTGCGGTTACGTTGTTAAATCCCAATCATAAGTTACTGAACTTTCCGAACAAAATTACTACAGATGATTTTAAAGGCTGGGTGCAGGAGCGTGGTGCCTATTTCCCTGCCCAATGGGATGCAGCATATGAACCGCTTTTTGAAATGCACGATACAGATGAAGAACCTTTGAAAGGATCAACTTTATATGCTAAATATGGGAAGGGTAATTTTATTTATACCCCGTTGGCATTTTTCAGACAGCTGCCTGCAGGAAATGTGGGTGCGGCACGTTTATTTTTAAACTTTTTATCTGCACAGAAAAACTGATGAACAAGCAACTTAAAAATTGGAATATCTGGTACATACTATTAGCTGTTGCATTAGTATTGCAGATCGCATTTTATTATTGGTTTACTAAATTCTGGGCATGAGTACTATAGATTGGACAGTTCTTATTTTTACACTTGTTGTAGTGGTGGTTTACGGCGTATTGATCGGTCGTGGCCAAAAAAGCAACGAATCTTACCTGAAAGCAGATAATAAAATGCCTTGGTATATTGTGCTTTTAGGGATTATGGCTACCCAGGCAAGTGCCATTACCTTTCTTTCAGCACCGGGCCAGGCGTATACAGACGGGATGCGTTTCGTGCAGTATTATTTTGGTTTGCCTTTGGCGATGATTGTGATCTGTATCACTTTTATCCCGATTTTTCAGCGTTTAAATGTTTACACTGCTTATGAATATTTAGAAAACCGTTTTGATAAAAAAACAAGGGTACTTACCTCATTGCTTTTTCTTTTTTCGAGAGGTTTATCAACAGGAATCAGTATTTACGCTCCGAGTATCATCTTGTCAAGCGTTTTAAACTGGAATATTTACTTAACCAATGTTTTAACAGGAGGTATTCTGCTGATTTATACCTATGTTGGTGGAGCAAAAGCAATTGCTCATACCCAAAAATTACAGTTTCTCATTATTCTGGGAACCATGGCTTTTGCAGGGTATCTGCTTATTCAGAATATGCCAAATGGAATTGGTTTTAACGATGCGCTTTATCTGGCAGGGAAATCAGGAAAGCTCAATGTTATCACCACAGAATTCGATTGGAAAGATAAATACAATATCTGGAGCGGGCTGATTGGTGGTTTTTTTCTGGCACTTTCTTATTTTGGTACTGACCAGAGTCAGGTAGGGAGGTATATTACAGCAAAAGATAATACCAATGCAAAAATGGGTTTGTTGTTGAATGGATTGGTTAAAATTCCGATGCAGTTTGCAATTCTCCTGATCGGTGCTTTGCTTTTCGCTTTCTTTTCCCTGAAACCGGCTCCAATTTATTTTAACGAACGCTCTTATCAATATTTAAAGGAAACAAAACCTGAACAGGCTGCCGTTTTTGAAAAAGAGCATCAGGATTTACAACTTAAATTCAATGCAGAATCAAAAGAAATTCTAAAGTTGAAAGAGACTCATTCGCCCGAACTCAATAAAACAATTCAGGATTTTAAAAACACACAAACCGAAGTAAAAGCACTTCACGGAAGGGTAGAGGAAGCAATTAATCATTCAAACTATAATGCGGAGAAAACGGATACCAATTACATTTTCCTGTATTTCGTAAAAAATACCTTGCCTGTAGGGATGATCGGGTTACTGTTTGCTGTCATTTTTCTGGCCAGCTGGGGTTCCATTTCGGCAGCACTGAATTCTCTTGCTGCCTGCTCATTAAAAGATGTTCATCTGATATTTAAAAAAGAAATTCCTGATGATGCCACCGAATTGAAGTATAGTCGACTGCACACTTTGGCCTGGGGTATTTTCTCAATCGGTGTTGCCATGTTTGCAACGCAGATGGGTTCCCTTATTGAAGCGGTTAACGTATTAGGTTCTCTTTTCTACGGCCCGATATTAGGGATTTTTCTGGTCGCATTTTACTACAAAAAGATTACCGGTTCCAATGTATTTATAGCGGCGATATTATCAGAAATTACGGTGATTGCCGTTTATCAGTTTGATATCGTTTCGTTTCTTTGGCTTAATGTAATTGGGGCAGCGGCAGTCATAATATTTTCTGCAATCGGGCTATTGTTTTATAAGCCGAAAGAAGTAAATTCGTAAACAAACAATAATAAAAACAAATAAATAAGAATAGTATGAAAACAATGATTAAATCAGTGGTCGTAGTTATGGCTGCCATGACAATTTCAGTGAATGCATTTGCTCAGGAGGCTAAAAAACCAGCTAGCCCTCCGGCTACGGCAACCGGAAAAATTAAAGATGCAACTATTACAATAGCTTATAGCAGTCCTTCTGTAAAAGGACGTACCATCTGGGGTGGTTTAGAAGCGTATAATAAAGTGTGGCGCGCAGGTGCCAATGAAGCCACAACTTTCGAAACGGATAAAGATATTACTGTTCAGGGTAAAAAACTGGCTAAAGGTAAATATAGCTTTTTCTTAATTCCTAAAGAAAGCGGAACCTGGACTGCCATCTTTAACAAAGAGCCAAAACAATGGGGTGCTTATAAATATGAAGAAGCAAAAGATGCTTTACGTGTTGATGTAAAAACAAAAGCTTTACCAGCCACACAGGAAACTTTAGTGTATAAAATAAACAATAATGGATTCACAATGGATTGGGATAAAATCTCAGTTCCTGTAGAGGTCAAATAAATGTAAATAGAAGAATTTAAAATCCCGGTTAATCCGGGATTTTTTTTTGTTTAAAATTTTAATACTGTATCAAAGATTACAATAACTTTACTGGATAATCGCTCGCGTAGATCACTGAATTTCCCGATTCAGAAATAAATCATACCGGTTCTGATCCTTTCATTTGTTAATTGTACCATTCCATAAATTGTCCTCAGGCTTTTCCTGTTACCGTCTTGTTTAGATTTTTTGAAGAATAGAATCTTTTATTTTTAAATGGTCACAGTTTTGATGTAAAAAGAAGGAACATTGAATTCAGAAACTGAAAACAAAAAATTCAAAATGTTTTTCGATCTTTTTCTTTTACCCATTTACAAAAATTATTAATTAAAAATGTAACAATGGAAAATAAAAACTTAACTCAAAAAAGTATTGATACAGTAAGGGTTCTCTCAGCAGACGCAGTACAGAAAGCAAATTCAGGACATCCGGGAACGCCAATGGCTTTAGCACCACTGGGACATTTGTTATGGTCTGAAGTTATGCATTACAGTCCACAAAATCCAGGATGGGCCAATCGGGATAGGTTTGTTCTTTCTTGTGGTCATGCCTGCATGCTGCAATACTGCTATTTATATTTGACAGGGTATAACGTTACATTAAGTGACATAGAAAATTTCAGACAGCTGCACAGTATTACTGCGGGTCATCCCGAATATGGGCTCACTCCGGGAATTGAAGTGACGACCGGCCCATTGGGGCAGGGATTTGCGAACGGAGTAGGAATGGCGATCGCTCAGCAATATATGGCAAAACGTTACAATCAACCGGATTTTAATATTTTTGATTATAAAATTTATGCCATATGCAGTGACGGTGATATAATGGAAGGTGTTTCTGCAGAAGCAGCATCGCTTGCCGGACATCTTGGTTTAGGAAATATGATTTATTTCTACGACAGCAACCATATTACGATTGAAGGGAATACTGATCTGGCCTTTGATGAAGATGTTTCCAGGAGATTTGAAGCGTACGGATGGCATGTACAAAATGTACCGGATATTAATGACCTTGAAGCATTATCCATTGCCATCAGGAATGCACAAAAAGAAACAGGACGCCCTTCTTTAATAAAAGTTCGTAGCCATATCGGTTATGGAAGTCCCAATAAACATGATTCGGCGTCAGCACATGGCTCACCTCTGGGAAAAGAAGAAGTTCGTTTAGTAAAAGAAAATTTCGGATTTGATCCTGAAAAAAGTTTCATCGTGCCTCATGATGTATTGGATTTTTATCGTGAAGCAGGCAGGAAATCCTCAGAGAATGAGGATGAATGGAATACCTTGTTTGAACGTTACAAGAAAAAGTATCCTGATCTTGCTGAAGAATACGAGTCTATCTCTTCCGGAAAATTACCTCAGGGCTGGGAAGAAAAGCTGCCGGTATTTGAACAAGGGGAAGATATGGCAACCCGTAAGGCTTCTGGTAAAACACTAAATGCGATCGCAGAATATTTACCTCAATTAATAGGCGGTTCAGCAGATTTGTCGCCTTCTACAAATACAGTTCTGGAAGCTTATTCATCATTTTCCACAGCCAACCGGGACGGTCGTAATTTCCATTTTGGAATCCGCGAGCATGCCATGGGAGCTGTGCTTAACGGAATGGCTTTAAGCAATTATTTAATTCCATACGGCGCAACATTTTTAATATTTTCAGATTATATGCGTCCGCCACTTCGGCTTGCAGCGATTATGAAAATACGCCAGATCATGGTCTTTACCCACGATAGTATTGGTCTCGGAGAAGATGGGACAACGCATCAGCCGGTAGAACAACTGATCGGATTGCGGACTGTTCCGAATATGACCGTTATTCGTCCGGCGGATGCAAACGAAACCGTACATGCATGGCGGGTTGCGATTGAACACAAAGAAGGACCTGTTGCTATTGCACTGACCAGGCAGGAAATTCCGGTTATCGATCAAAAAAAATATACGGATGCCAAAAACCTGGAGAAAGGGGCTTATATTCTTTCAGATTCGGAAGGAGAACCTGATATGATCTTAATTGCCAGTGGATCTGAAGTTCATTTAATTTTGAAAGCTCAGGAAGAACTGAAGAAAAATAAGATTGACGCCCGTGTGGTAAGCATGCCTTCCTGGAATTTATTTGATCAGCAGGCTGATGCCTATAAAGAAAAGGTTTTACCCAAAAAAATCCGTAAGCGATTGGCTGTCGAAGCGGGTTCATCAATGGGATGGATGAAATATACAACTGACGATGGTGATATAATCGGAATCGACAAATTTGGAGAATCTGCACCGGGAGAAGAAATCATGAAAGAATACGGATTTAGCATTGAAAATATAGTACAAAGAGCGGTTGTTTTATTTTCGAAAAACATATAAATTTTTTACGACCTTAGTATGTATTCTTTACGATGACAAAAATATTTTAGAATTAAATAATAAATTGGAATGTCGGTATTCATAAAAATTGGAATCTGTGCAGATCACGGTGGTTTTGAACTTAAGGAAAAAATAAAATCTTTTTTGGCTGAAAATCAATTCGAACCGGTAGATTATGGCGCAATGGAGCTTAATAGTGCAGATGATTTTCCGGATTTTGTAATTCCACTTGCAAAAGCCGTGGCTTCGAAAGAAGTTTTCCGCGGTATTGCAATTTGTGGCAGTGGGGTGGGAGCCTGTGTTGTTGCCAATAAAATTCCCGGTATTCGGGCCGCATTGATCACAGATTATTTCTCGGCACATCAGGGTGTTGAAGATGATGATATGAATTTAATCTGTCTCGGCGGACGGGTCACAGGTTATGCAATGGCCGAAGAATTGGTTTTAGCTTTTCTTAATGCAAAATTCATCGGAGCTGAAAGACATCTGCGACGCCTGGGGAAAATTCGGAATCTGGAAGATCGTCCATCATGATAAGTGTTTTAAAAGCTTAGTATTCTAAAGCAATCAATGAATGACGGGCTGTTTTTCATATGAAATGGGTGATGAAAAATTTTAAAAACTAACCTGTTGTTTTAATTTAAGTTTAAAAAAAGTAAATAAAAAATGTCAAAAACTTCAGATACAAAAGTAGACCCTACAGTCTTAATTATTTTCGGAGGAAACGGAGATTTGACTCAGCGGAAAATCATTCCTGCATTGTATAATCTCTTTCTTGAAAACAGATTGCCTGAAAAATTCGCTATTATAGGAACTTCAAGAACAGAATTGAGTGATCAGGAATATCGGGATTCCCTGTTGGAAGGGATCAATCAGTTTTCCAGAACAGGGAAGGCTAAAAAAGAGAAGTGGGCAGAGTTTTCTTCAAATATTTCGTATCAGGCAGCTGATATCAATGATGTAGCTTCTTACAATAAATTTTATTTGAAAGTAAGTAAGCTGAAGGAAGAGTGGAAACAGAATCCTTCAATACTGTATTATTGTGCTGTTTCACCGGATTTGTTCTGTACCATTGCAGAGAATATTTCCAAAAGCAAACTGGAGAATGACCAGAAAACCGCTCGCATCATCATTGAGAAACCATTTGGCAGAGATCTGGAATCTGCAAGGGCTTTAAACGCAAACTTACTGACCATTTTTGATGAAAAGCAAATCTACAGGATAGATCATTATTTGGGAAAAGAAGTAGTTCAGAATGTGATGGCTTTTCGCTTTGCCAATACCATTATGGAACCATTATGGAACCGTACACATATCGAACATGTTCAGATCTCGGTGACCGAACAGATTGGTGTAGAAAATAGAGGAAGTTATTTTGACCGTGCAGGCATCTTGAGGGATATGATCCAAAACCATTTGCTGCAATTGTTATGTATTGTTGCCATGGAACCGCCTATCAACTTCGATGCCGACCTTGTGCGTGACCGGAAGGTGGATGTTTTGAAGGCTATCCGGAAAATTATTCCGGGTAAAATTGATACCATAGCTGTCAGAGGGCAATATGGATCAGGCTGGGTTGAGGGGAAAGAGGTTCCCGGTTATCCTGAAGAAACTGATGTGCAGGCAGATTCAAATACTGAAACCTATGCCGCTATGAAATTCAATATCGATAACTGGCGCTGGCAGGGTGTTCCTTTTTATTTGCGAACCGGTAAAAGACTCTCTAAAACAGCTTCCTATATCGTGGTGCAATTTCGGGAAGTGCCACATAATATGTTCAATAATGAAGAACACGCTATTCCAAAACAGAACAGGCTCATTATTAGTATCCAACCAGATATGTCGATTAAATTTCAGCTTGAAAGCAAAACGCCGGGTCTTGAAATGATGCTGAATACGGTGGACATGGTATTTGATTATTCGGAAAAAACAAAGACCGAGTCGCCGGAGGCTTATGAAACACTATTGTTAGATGTTATTTCGGGAGATCAGACCTTATTTATGCGGGCTGATCAAGTGGAGGAAGCGTGGAAAGTTGTCATGCCGATTCTTGATCATTGGGAAAATAGTAAAATGACAAGTTTCCCGAATTACCCTGCCAACTCATGGGGCCCTGAAAATGCAGATGCACTCATTGCCAAAGACGGTTTTCACTGGATCAATTTACCTCAAAAAAAATAGTATGACCAAAAATGTTACGTTTCTAAATCTAATTAAAGTAGACCGTTTTGATAACCGTTTTATTTTTAAAGACTGAAATTATATAAAAATTTTTGAGCTTACACCATTTGTTTTTTGTCCTCTCAATAATATTGTATTCATTTAGTTTTCAATATTTAATATAATTTTAATTTTATTGATGCTTAATTCGTGAGATTGGTCTGTAGTTTGGATATAAATGATTGGAAAAAGGATATTATTCAATAGAAAATAAATAATGGTTTTATTTTATTAACATTAATATCTTTATCCCCAAAAATAATTAAGAGTAATCCCCATACATTATAGTTTTTCAATTGTAATTTTTTGATAACTATAACCTCTATGAGGTATGATATAATAATTTAAATCAAACCTTAAATCTCTTTTTTATGAAAACAAACACAATTTCCTATCATGAAGACGTATTTCTAATGAAGGATGATATGATCTCAGAAGGTACTCAATTGCTTGCTGCAAAATTGTACCTGGCTCTGAAAAAATTGATAATGCTTTCCATTATTGTTCTCTTTGCAACAACTTCTTTTTTTGCACAGAATACTGGGTATATTGATGATCAAACGACTGTTACTGTAAAAACTCAGCTTGCACCACCTGCATTACCGGATTATGTACAGCCTCCGTGTCCGGGAGATGGTTATTTGTGGACCCCGGGATATTGGGCCTGGGATGTGAGTGGATATTACTGGGTTCCAGGAGTCTGGATTTTGCCTCCTTCTGTTGGCCTATTGTGGACACCTGGATACTGGGGATTCTACGATAGCTTCTACGGATGGCATCCTGGATATTGGGGACCTAGAGTAGGGTATTATGGAGGAATCAACTATGGTTTCGGATATTTTGGAAGCGGTTTCTATGGCGGAAGATGGGATCATGGCCATTTTATGTACAACACTTCAGTATGGAGAGTGAATAATAATATTCACAACACCTACATCAATAAAGTGAATATTGTCAATAACAATCGTATGAGCTTTAATGGAGGAAAAGGCGTAATGTATCATCCGAATAAAGATGAAATGGATGGTATGCGTGATAACCGGGTTTCCGCAAGCAAAGAACAAATGGATCATGAAATGAATATGAGGAATAATATGGGACAATTTCATCATAATTCCGGCCCAATGATCCACAGCATGAACTTTCCGGGCGGACAGGGATTTGACAGAGGAGGAAGAGAAATGGGAATGGGAGGAATGCACAGAAGTGGTGGTGGAAGAGGCAGAAGATAAACGAATTCCCGATCTTATAGGTAATAAAAAAACCGTTTCACTATTGGTATGAGACGGTTTTTTATTTTGAAGCAGTTTATTTTTTTCATGATGTATTAAAGTTTTCTTACCCTTGCCATATTCGCTTTATCATACATTTCATAATTTAGTTCACCCATCTGAATAACCAGAGATCTTTCATTTTTTATAATTCTGTATAGCCCAAATCAGTAATGCATTTTTTTCTTTTGGAATGCCCAGTTTTTCTATAATTCTGGTACGGTGTCCTTCTACTGTTTTTTCAGACAGGAAAAGTAGTTCTGCAATTTGCTTACTGGTTTTTTGACCCGCTATTAATTCTATTATTTTTCTTTCAGAAAGTGTTAATAGGTTGAGTTTGCCAAGGTCATCCGTGTGTTCTATGGTGTAATTTTGAAGTAAAGCTCCGGAATAATATTTCTTTCCTAAAGCAATTTCTTTCATACATTTTTCTAAATCGGGGCAAGCTTTTTCTTTTAAAATATAGCCATCTACTTCAAATTCTTTTGCTTTGTTCAGAACTCCAGTTTCATTGTGCATCGTAAGGATGATCACTTTGGTATGCCATTTATTTTCCATTACTTTTTTGGCCACTTCCAATCCGTCCAGACCGGGCATATTTAAATCTAAAACCGCTACATCCGGCAAATAAATCTGAATGTAATTAAGTGCAGCCGTTCCATTAGAGCAGGCACTCACTACGTTATATCCCAAATTGGTAAGGTAAGAAACGGTTCCATTCAGGGTTAAAGGATGATCGTCTGCAACTAGAATTTTCATTGTATTATTTTTTTATTTGTACCACTATTTTTGTGCCTTTCTCAGTGGATGTGATAGTGGCTTGTCCACCAATTGCTTTGCTTCTTTCTATGATATTGTGTAAACCAAAAGCATCCTTTTTTTCCAGCGTTTCCTTTACATTAAACCCTTTTCCATTATCCATAATTTCTAAAATAACGCTGTCTTTGTTTTCTGTTAAAATTACTTTTGCGGCGATAGCATCCGCGTATTTTATAATATTTGAAACAGCTTCCTGCACAATTCTATAGATTTGTAATTCTTTTTCAGTCGTGAGACCATCCTGGTAATGGATTTCGGATGAGATCATAAAACGATGGGTATTTTGGATACGTTCTATGAATTGTTCTAAACTGGCTTCGAGTCCTATTTTTTCAAAAAGAACGGGATGTAAATTTCTGCTGATGGCTCTGATGTCATTAATAATGCTATCCACCTTGTCGTTTAATTGAAGCTGGCTTACCTCAAACGAATGCTTAAGCGACAATAGTTCATGGCTCACACTGTCATGGAGATCAGAGGCGATTCTTTTGCGTTCTTCCTCGGTTTTATCCAGAAGGTTTTTGGTAAATTGCAATGATCTTTCTTTTTCTAAAGACAATTTCTTTTGTTTTTGCTTTAAATAATAAATAATAATGGCTAATAACAAGGCAATAAAAACGAGTATTAAAGCCACAATAACAGCATTTTTATTGATAATAGTTTCTTGTTGGAGTTTAATTTCCTGCTCTTTTTCTTTCGTTTCATATTTTGCTGCGAGTTCTAAATTGATCAGCTTACTTTTTGCGCTCGATAAGCTGTCCTTTGTACGGTACACTTCATTATTATAAAAAACAACCTTGTCTGGATCTCTGCTTTGAATTGCTTTTTCTAATAAAACATTATAAAATAGGTTAGCTCTTTCGTAGTTTTTATGTTCAAGCAAATTGGGTAGTGAATTTTCTATATATTTTGTGTTACACGTTTTTACATCTCTGGCGATTTGATATAAAGCTAATGTTGCCTGGTAATCCTTTTGCCAATTTTGAGAGGTATTTTTTTCTGCAACAGGCTTTATTCTGTCTAAAACTATTTGGGCCTCGTTTAATCTATTTTCTTCAATTAAAGCTTCTATTTCGTAATCTGAAATACCAAGCAGAAGTACATCATTATCATATTGACTGGCTAAATATTCTTTATAAGTTTCGTGGATGTATTTATTTTTCAACTGATGCTGATTAAAGAAACCATACACAGAACATTTGTTGTATTTGCCCATAAAATAATCATAGGTGTTCCCGATTTCCTTAGAGATCTTTATCGCTTCATCCGCACTTGCGACCGCCTTTTGGAAAGAACCATTTGCTTTGTAGATATTGACATAATTCGACTCTACAGAAGCTATACTTTCCCGATCTCTGATTCTTATGGAGTAGTTTCTTGATTTTTCATTCGCTTCTATGCTATTTTTTAAATCCCCTAAAACAAAATAAGTATATGATAAATCATAATAAGCACGGGCTATTTTGTAACAGCTTTTATAATCATCCGGTTCTAAGGCTGTAATTTTTAAAAAGTAATCCTTAGCCTTGTTGAGATGGTCTCTGTCAAATTCTAAATTGCCATAATAACTATCAATGTAAATTGTTTTTATCAGTGGTAATTCTCTTCTATACCTTTCATCAAATTCTTTTACAACGTTGGTAAGACGAGGGTCAAAATCATAAAAATAAATAAATTTTGTAGTCACTAAATCCAGAATTTTGGAAGCGTCTGAATAATCACCTTTTGCCATTTTACTTTGATAGTAGTCTAAAAAAACTTTCAGGTAACGTTCTTTATCTGCGTTATAGTTTTCATTTTTTCTTAACCAGACTTTTGTAGGCTCTTCTTTTGGCGGAGTTACTTTTTCAAAATAAAAATTTTCCTTTTTTTCTCTGCATGATAATGTGAAAAAAGTAATGAATAAGAATATGATTTTCTTAATCGTAGGCATACCTATATTTTTTTACAAATGTATCAATTTCTAATATTGAAAATTATACAATCTTCAATTCAGGGGTTTACCCTTATATGAATCTCCGGAAGAATAATACAATTTTGTGAAGTAATTAATAAAAATTCTTATCATGAAAAGAAAAATACTTTTAATGCCTTTCAAACTAAATTTTCAAAAAATTTGGGTTGCCTATTTTTTAATGATTTTCCAATTTGGATTTTCTCAGCAAGGATCAGCGTTGGATTTTGATGGCGCAAACGATTATGTAAACTGTGGAAGCATTTTACCTACAAGTTATACCAAAGAAGCTTGGATTTATGTGAAAAGTTTAAGCACCCAGAACAACATTATCTCTGGTGGTGATTCGGATGGGCTGCACGCTTTCTGGATCCCCAATAGTTCCGGTAAACTTTCTGCTGGGCATAATGGTGGTTGGTTTAGTGTGGAAGACTCCGTGCCATTGTCTATTAATACTTGGTATCACGTTGCAGTAACTTATGATGCTGCTACTAGTACAATGAAATTGTATAAAAATGGAGAATTAGTTGATACCAATAATGATATTGACCCAGTTGAAGGAGGAAATATGGTTAGATTAGGCGCTTTTAATAATGCTGCCAATAGCTTTACAGGAACTATGGATGAAGTAAGAATCTGGAATAGAGCTTTATCTCCCGGTGAAATAACAAGCCATATGAATTGTGAGCTGTCGGGTCCGGGAATAGGATTAATGGCGTATTATAAATTCAATCAGGGCGTTGCTAATGCGAATAATGCTTCCATAACAACCTTGCAAGACAGCAGTGGAAATAATTACAATGGAACTCTTATTGGTTTTGCTTTAAACGGCAACTCTTCTAACTGGGTTGGCAATAGTATTATAAATACCGGGACTACATGTTCTGGTTCTTTAAATGTATCGTCAGTAGAAAAAACGAAATTTAAATTCTTTCCTAATCCTGCTACAAACAAGGTGTTCCTGAGATCCGAACAACCTATTGTAAATGTTGAAGTGATTAACTTTCTAGGACAAACTCTTATAAAACAGGAAATAAGCAGTGGGGAAGCAGAAATTAATTTGTCATCTCTTATTCCAGCCTCTTATTGGATTAGGGTAAAAACAGAAAAAGGTATTGAGACCATAAAAATCATTAAAAAATAAAGACGGTAGAAATTCACTTTCTTAATAAGGGATGTAGAATAGAAACATTATTTAAATTATTATTTCCTGGCAGTCTGATCAGGTATTGTTGTGGGTATGGCTTTCTCTGAGGCATACTCACATCTTTTTCAAAAATTGTTATAGAGAGTTCAACGATAATTGCTTTGGATGATTTAGCAGAATGGTTAAAAAAAGAGCATTGATTTTTATAATCAATGCTCTTTTTTTATTGTGATAATTTATCTGTTCAGATAAGCCTGTTTTTATTGTTCTTCAAGAACTCCAATAGCATAAGGAGTTTTGTCTTCCTTTTTTTCAAAAATGTAAAATCTGTAAGCGGATGGAGATATTTCGTCTTTCACTAAAGTAACAAAGCCTGTGGGTGTACATTTATCAAGACCCTCTTCAATTACTTCTTTAAATAAGATTTTTTTTCCTTCCTCTTTTATCAGAGTCCATTTACCGGAGCATCCTAATACAGGATAAGAAACTACAACATTTTGTTTTGTAGACAGATTAACATTAATAGCCCAAGCTTCATTTTCTCCCTTTTGAAACCCTACTCCTGTAAGTTGTTGAGAAAATAACAGGGCAGAAGGTAATAAGGTTAAAAGTGAAATAATTTTTTTCATATAGATAATTAATTAAAATGTGACGGTTTGATGAGGTTTTAAATAAAAATAGCACCAGTATTATTGGTGCTATTTTCAGTTTTTGTGAACTTGACAGGACGCTATCCAAACTCTTTTTTTGCTGATATAGAAAATGTTTTAATATTAATGCATTGAAAATAAATCGTTTAAATACGCTGTATTTTTATTTGAATTCTGTTAGGTTATGCGATTATTATCATATTTTGTAAAGTAACAAAGTCTACGAGTCAAATTAGATATTTAAGCAAAGGCTTCGTAAGATGTCTGTTTATATCTTAAATTTTCTTACTGACAGATTTGAGAAATAATACAGTTCAATAAAGGTTCTATATAATGAAAACTTCAAATAGACTTTTTAAAATATTTTGAAATTAAGCCGGAATAAACAAATTGTGTAATCCTCTTTTATTATTTTCAAAATGGTTTGAGCTCTCTTAATTTTAATAATTAAAAAATGATTTTCTGAGTTTTGATTGCGTATGAATTTTTCTTAATATTATGATTAATAAAATCTCAAAACTAACCATGAAAATTAACTGTTTTAGGATTCAAAACTTCCGCCGTTTTAAAAATATTCTTGTGGATGTTGAGTCTGATATTTCTATTCTTGTTGGAGCTAATAACAGTGGTAAAACCTCAGCTACTCATGCCTTAGATATGTTTGTAAACAATCAAAAGGATAAATTCACTATTTATGATTTCAATTCAAGTTGTTGGTCAATTATTAATGACATTGGTGATGATCCTAATCAGAGTATTATTGATGATATTGAGCTTCCACAAATAAGTTTAGATTTATGGTTTAACATCAGAGAAACTGATTTGCACAGAGTTTTATATCTTTTGCCAGACTTAACTTGGGAAGGTTCAATAATTGGACTTAGAATTGTATTTCAGCCTAAAAGTAGTAGGGAAACATTAGTTAGATTTATGGAATCTAAAGCTAAGGTTGCTAAGTATGTGCCAAAAGAAAAAGATAAAAAATACAAGCCTTGGCCTAAAAATCTGATTGATTTTTTAAGTAAGCACTTAAGTCAGGAGTATGAATTTAGATATTATTCCCTAGATCAATCAAAGTTTGACGAACAATTTAATCAGAAAGAAAACTATACACCGCTTTTATTACAAAATGATAAGAGTAAACCATTAGTAAAATCACTACTTAGAGTAGATACTTTACATGCTCAAAGGTATCTTTCAGATCAAGCCTCAAACGCTCGATCTGAAGACCTTTCTAAGTGCTTGAGTCGTTTTTATAAAAGAAATCTTGAAAAAAGAGAAGATGACCATGATGCATTAAGTGCTTTATTTGACTCTGAAACCCAATTAAATGAACACTTAAAAAGTGTTTTTAATGACATGTTAGAAAGGCTTGGAGAATTGGGATACCCTGGTGTTTCCAATCCTCATCTAGTTATTAAATCAGCATTGAATCCAACTACTATAATGAGCCAAGATACAAAGGTTCATTATTCTATGGATGGGACTTCAAACGGACTTACGCTGCCGGATAACTATAATGGCTTAGGTTTTAAAAACTTAATATACATGGTTGTAGAACTATTAGATTTACAGGCCCAATGGATAGATGAAAAAGAAGATAGAGCCTTATTACAACTGATTATAATTGAAGAACCTGAAGCCCATTTGCATGCACAACTACAACAAGTCTTTATAAGGCAAATATTAAATATTTTGAAGATTACAGATGAAGATGCTTATTATTATGGAATGCAGTTAGCAGTAACAACACATTCACCTCATATTTTGTATGAAAGAGGTTTTAAACCTGTAAGATATTTTAGAAGAGAGGGGATTGCAGGTACTGACCAACATTCTGTTGCTTTAAATCTTTCTACATTTTATAAGGATGAGCCAGAAAAATATTTTTTTGAAAGATACATGAAAATGACACATTGTGATCTTTTTTTTGCAGATGCTGCAATTCTGGTTGAAGGAAATGTCGAAAGAATATTATTACCTGCGATGATTGAAAAATCTGCGGATAATTTAACCAAAGCCTATTTGAGTATTTTAGAAGTCGGTGGGGCTTATGCTTATAAGTTTAAAAGCTTGATCGAATTTTTAGGTATACCAGCGTTAGTTATTACTGATCTTGATAGTGTAAAACAAAAAACAGTAGATGGTAGTGCCAATATGGGTGATGAAGATGAAGACGATGAAGATGTTGAATTGGAAATTTCTGATTCTGCTGAATCTGGAGAAATAATAAAAAAATATCTTATAGGAAAAGCATGTCTACCTGACTTTGAAAATGCAATTACTTCTAACCAAACACTTGTTAAATGGCTGCCTAAGAAAGTATTAATTTCTGATCTTTTAGCTTGTAATAGTGAAAATCTAATTCAGAACCCAACAGAAGCTAGTTTGTCGACAGTATATATTACATTTCAAAGAATGGTAGAAATAATTTGGGGTGAGGAAAAACATATGGTAGTAGGTAGGACCTTGGAGGAAGCTTTTGGTTTAGAAAACACAGAATGGTGTCAGTCATCAGAGGGAAAACATGTGGGACTAAAACTTAGAACTAAACCTAAAAGCATAACTGAACTAACTGAAAAAATACATAAGCGTGTAAAATCTAATTCATTTAACAAAACAAGCTTTGCGTTAGGGGTTTTATCTTCAAGTTCAGAGGAGTGGATTGTGCCTAAATATATAGAAGAAGGGCTAAAATGGTTAGACCGTCAAGTAAAGGTAGATATTCCAATTGTACCTAAAGAAATACTGGAGGAAAATATTCATAGTGATATGACTAGCGCCGAGTATGAATCTAAAAAACAATCCAATGACTAAAAGATTAAATTCTCCCGATACTGAAGCTGATGTTAAATTAAAAACCTGTTTAGACAAATTTCCTCGAGTAAGTTTTAATATGATTGCTGGTGCAGGTTCAGGTAAGACAACATCACTTGTTAAAGCATTAAATCATATAATCACAACAAAGGGGGATGTTTTGAGAAGAAGAGGGCAACAAGTAGCTTGTATTACTTATACTGAGATAGCTGCACAAGAAATTTGGAATGATGTTGAAAGTAATCCTCTTGTGCATGTTTCTACTATTCATAGCTTTCTTTGGACTATAATCAAACCTTTCCAAAAAGATATTAAGAAGTGGGTGATCCAGCGTATCGGTGAAAAACAGTTTGATATAAAATCAAAAATAGATAATCCACGTACAAGAATATCCAAAGATAAGCTTTATAGACAATTAGAAAAATTAAATTTTCAAGCATTAACAATCGAAAGTATACCTTATTTTGGTTATGGTACAGGTAGTAATTATAGTAAAGGTATTCTTGGACATGATGATATTATTAAATTGGCCATTTCAATGATTGAGGATTTTAAAATGCTTGGTACAATTG
Organism: Chryseobacterium sp. G0162; assembly: GCF_003815715.1. NCBI lineage: Bacteria > Pseudomonadati > Bacteroidota > Flavobacteriia > Flavobacteriales > Weeksellaceae > Chryseobacterium > Chryseobacterium sp. G0162. The sequence goes on from NZ_CP033922.1 coordinate 4,338,750, forward strand.
TTAGTCAAAAATATCCATATATATTCGTTGATGAAAGTCAGGATACTTTTCCACATATAGTTACCTCATTTAAAAAAATTGATTCATTACATAGTGAAACATTTTGTTTGGGTTTTTTTGGGGATCCCATGCAGAAAATTTTCCCGACTGGTGTCGGAGAAATTCCTGTTGAGGAAAAATGGGAGACGATTACTAAACCAGAGAATTTTAGATGCTCACAACAAATATTAAAAACTATAAATGCAATTAGAAAACCAGCAGATGGATTAGAGCAAATAGGAGGACGTATTGAGGAAGGTGAACCTGTAGAAGGAAGTTCACAAATATTTATATTACCAATCGATGAATTCCGAACTGAAAATGTGAACAAAGTTCAACAATGGATGGCTGAAAGTCAAAAAGATGTATCATGGCTGTCTGATAATATTAAAATTTTAGTTATTGTCCATAGAATGGCTGCTATTAGATTAGGATTCCCTAATCTTTATGCTTCAATGAATGACACTGCGCCTTCTGCATTTAAAGATGGACTTCTTGATGGTAGTGCTTGGCCACTCAAGCCATTTATGAATTTTGTTCTTCCAGTCGTAGAATTTTATAATAAGGGATCAAATTTCGATATTTTAAATATTCTTCGTAATCAATGTCCAAAATTATCAAATGGGACTTTAAAAGGGACCGAACTACGAAAGGCTTTGGTTGATCTAAAAATAGCCACTGACAAATTAATAGAGATGATGGATATTTCATCAAACTCTACTGTACTAGATGTATTTAAAATTATTCAAGATAATAATCTGATCGTTTTGGATGAAAGAATAGTTGCCCACTTAAGCGGAACAATAGCAAGCGAGTTTATTGAACAAAATGATGGTGATGATGATTCTTTAGCTATTGAGATAGATGCAATGCAAAGATACTTTGCATGCAAAGCAAACGAATTCTTAGGTTATAAAAAATACTGTGATGATGAATCTCCATTTGCGACACAGCAAGGTATTAAAGGAGCTGAATTCGAAAAAGTCATTACAATTTTAGATGATGATGAAAGTTCTCATAATCTTTTTTCATATGATAAATATTTTGGTATTATTCCTCTTTCAGATACAGATGAAAAAAATATTGAAGATGGAAAAGATAATGTGATAGCTAGAACCAGAAGACTTTTTTATGTTTCTTGTTCACGAGCGAGAAAGGATCTTGTGGTAATATATTTTAATGCAGATGTCGATGCCGCTAAAAAACTAATTGGAGCTACAGATATTTTTGCTACTGCTAATATTTATACTGTTAAAGATTTATCTCAAAATTGATCCTTAAAAGGAAGCAAATATGTAAAGTGACTCGTATAGCTTAAGTTAAATAATTCGGAGCATTAGTTTTATACAGTTAATGAAACTGCGTCGATAGATTGCGCTCCCAAATCTGATATTTGTCTTACAAACAACTAAAAATTTAAACTATACTATGATTTCAGAGAATTTAAGAGAGAAAATTCGTAAGGTTGACAGTGACTTGAATAGTACTTACAAACCGAGCATTAGCAAACCATTATTGGAAATTGTCAGCCTAACCTTTATTGCGACCCTGCTCGGGCTATTTTATATTTGGGAATACCTGAATAGATTTAAATTCGATTATTTTGATTATTTCGAAGTAAAAGATTCTTTTACGATTTTATACCAGAACGCAATGCCTATTATTTATATCGGATCTTTACTATCACTATTTCTTTGGATTTTAGTTCCCGATATTCTCAAAAAGAAAACTATACAAGTTGATGATCAGGAAGAAGAAGGACAATCTGACCAAAAAGTGATCAAGGGGATAACAAATGCGGCTGTTATAATCACTGTCCTCTTGGGACTATGTGGATTTTGGGTGCTACTTTCGGCTTACAAATTTGAGTTATTGCCAACTATTATATTCCTTGTTTTTGCGGCGGCAGCCTGTTATCTATACTTCAAAGGGCCTAAAAATCTTGGCGTTGTTGCTGCAATTATTATTGCATTTCTTTATGCTGAAGTCCGTGCTAGAAAGGATGCTGAGCAGACCATGAAGCTGAAACCCAGAAAGGACATTACGCTTGGTGGTCAGCAGGAACCAATATTAAAAAAAGAGGACACAACTAGATATGAAATTTTTAGGACCAATGGATACTATTTTATTAAGGATGACCGCAAGAAAATGATATTTGTTTATTCCCGTACTAATGGTGAAATGAACTCTTTCTATGTAGAATAAAAGTACGAATAACAACATACAAATTGAAAATATTTACATTTTTATTAAAATTGTAAAAATGGCAGAATTTAGAATTTCAGGAATTTGGTTAGATTCCGGAGGCGTAATTACACATTACGCAATCCACACTAGAAAAAAAAATAGTAAAGGAGATGGTTACATTATTGGCTTAGCAGAAAAATATACCAAGCAGGCTGCTGTTGATTTACTTTTAAAGCAGGGAAATATTGCTAAGACTTATTTATGGAACTATAATAAAAGAATCTGGGAGGCTGGAGCAGAAGTCCAGGTAATCAGTGGAAAACCGTTATTTTTAAAATCTAATCCGGACAGCACGGAAAGGGATAATCTTTTGCATCTTATTAATTACGGGTATATTTTTAAGTAATTTACTATGAGACAGTCTCAAAATGTGAGACAGTCTCATTTGATTAAAAAAATACGGAGTGAGATTTCCCATAATTAATATTAGTTTTTCAAATATTCAATTAACTTGGAAACGATTTCTTCTGTTGAATATATAATGTTTTTCTCCAATGAAGAGGAAACAAAACCTTGAAAATTGCTATAATCTTTTACATTAATGGATAACATTAGGCTGTCTATTTTATTCTTGCTTTGAAAGCTTGTACTTTCCAACCATATCTTTTCGATTTCTGAATTATTATCCAATCTCGACCTAAATTCGCTAAGCCTCCATACTTCAAAGAGTATTTTGGCTACATTTTCTTTTTCCTCATCAATAACTGAAAGAGTTGATAAACTAATTTGAGGTAATGTTATAATGACTTTTTGTTCTAAGTATATTGGTAGTGGAGTCAATTTCTCTTGATCAATATCATAGTCACCATTCTTTGCTTTTAAAAAAGCCTTAAAATAATCATTATTAAATCTTATGCCCCCAATAGCCACGTTATCCTTTACAGATATTATTGAGAAGAATTGGATATCAAGTTCACATAATAATGCTAAATCCATTGATAATTGAAAGAAGGAATTTTCATCGGAAAAATCAAAGTTCTCTATACCGAAAGTCGCATAGGTCAGTGTTTCGGTTTCTTCAAGAGCGATGGGAAGTATAAACTTATAATCGGTATTTTCTTCAATCTTATTTAATACTTGTGTAAGCTTGCTCAAATTTTTGGTTTTGGCCTGATGCCACCATTCCTCAGCTTCCTTCTTTGCCACATGTACCGGGTTTTTGCTTTCTATAGGGAGTTGAGAAAGATAATATTGTACTGTTGCATATAATCTCTCAAAATACTGGTTTTCCAGTAAACAGATATTTTCAGAATCAAAATATGGAATTGTCTCAGCTTCAATTTTTCTAAATGCGTCCTGCATTATTTTTAAATTTAGATACACAGCTTTCATATTTATTAAAGCAATATTTCTATCATGTTCTACTTTAGGTATGAAGATATTCAGCATTTGACCGTTAATATTTCCAAGAGAGGCAAACCATTCATCTATTTCTTGCTCTTCTTTTTTATAGTTTGTTAGCTCAAAATATTTGTTCTCGTATTTTGGATAAGGTTTTTTCTTAGTTAGAAAATCACTGAGCTTAGCTCTAAGTTGATCAAGTGACGCTGAGGCTTTATCTTTCTTTTTGTAATTTCCTTCTAAGAGGGAATCTACTAATTTAATAAAGTCTTTTGCCCATTCAATGGCAATTTGTCGAATATCAATTATATTTCTCTGCCATTCATATGCCGAGCTTTCCTGATAGTTTTTTTGTATCGTAGACAGCCAAATTTTGTTGAGGTGTGCATTGAACATATTACCAATTGCTTCCTTTGTTAGGTTTTTTATGGAATTCTGTCTAGTTATTGAAATAAGTCCCTCTGATGGAAAGGGAAGGAGTATTGCTTCTGTGCAATACTTTTCATATATGGGAAGAAATGCATGGAAAACCTGGATTCTAAAAACGCTGAATTCATTTGCTTTGTCTGCTTCATTAGAAAACAGAAGATAGTGAATATATACATCACCATCTTTCTCTTGTATTGTTAGTGAATTGGTATTAACTTTTATATAGCTTATTATTGTAGACTTATTTTTATTTATAAAATCTTTAAAGAATGAGGGGTTATTGAGCTGTAAGTATAACATAAATTCTTTTGCTTCCTGAATCTCCAATTGAAGCAAATCATTAATATGTATAGTGTTCTGAATGAAAGGTAAACTTAACGGAATCTTAAGTTCGTTATACCATTTGCACAGAAATTCCAGACCTTGATAGGAACTGATTGGTAAAGTACGTTTCGCAAGTTTAGCCTTTAACGAATTTGCAAATAAAACTAGATCACTTTTTTCAAAGGAATAGGCTGGTAGCTCACTTTTATATTTTTCAAGTTCCTCAAAAATCGCTCCTTTTTCACCTAGAATACTTGATAATTCATTAAGTAAAGTAATTTTAGCGAATGGAACTGTAGCCATTGAAAAGATCTCAATGCCCTCTGTATTATAAACATCGTCAAATATTTGTTTATTAGCAGCCCAATAACGTTGAGGTTCTCCATGCATGATACCATCAAGTGCGAACACCATATCCGAAATGTCGTTTTCTGCCAAATAGTCCGCCAAATCATTATAGAAATCCACTTTACCATTTAATAATAAGAACGGACTATTTATATAAAAATCATATTTGTAGTCCTCGTTAATTATTTTGAGAAGGTTTATAAGAGAATCACCTATATATAAATTGGTGTGTAATAAATCTTTTAAGTGATTTGACCTGACTGGATGGAGACCTTCAATAAAATGGTTATTAAAGTTCAAAAAATATTCTTTTTCAAGTTCTTGTAATATTAAATCTCGATCTTGTTGGAAACCAATGTCAGATTTGATGTAAGCTAAAAGCTTTGAGGTTTCAAGTTTAATATTTAAGCAATCTGCTAATGAGACCATTCTCAGTATTTCAATTTTGGCAGGGGACGAAATAGAGCCGTTGAGCAATTTTATTTGAGACGAGAGTCGATCGTGGATCATCTGTCCTTTTGTTAAAAGAAATGCATACTCTATCAAAAGACCTTTTTCCATAACTTGCTCCCATACCGGCTGCCAGTCTTTAACATCTGGATGGATCTTGTCTTTTTTCTTAAATTGTTCGAAAATATCTTTTGCTTCATTTGTTGACAAAGAAATATCTATCGATGTGAGATTGATGCGCGAAATATCAGCACCGAACCTAAACCAATCCTCTTGTCTTGTTGTGATTAAAAATTTAATGGGCATATCAACTGCTTTCTCAGCAACTATATTCCAGGCAGTTACTAAACTGTTTAAACCATCAATTATAACTAACGGATTCTCGCCAATAAGAATTCTTGAGTCCAAGAATTCTATTACGGCATTTGCCTCGTCCGTGTCTTTGCAAGCATTGAGTTGATATAGGGAGTAATGGTTTTTTAAATTGTAGCCTACTTGCCAGGCTAAAGTTGATTTTCCTTGCCCACTTGAAGATCTTACGACAACAATGTCTGAAACTTGTATTGCCGTCTCCAGCTTTTTTTCCCAGCTTTTTCTTCTTACAGGAAGACCTTGAGTGATGTGCGAGGGTCTGGCTGCTTTACCATCATAGTATTCATCAGATTGTTTTCCTGTGTGCTCATAGGATATTTTAGAAATCCAATTGTTAAGTATAGCTTTGTTTATGGGCGCTTTTGAAAAGGAGTCTTTGATTGATTGAAACAGAAGATTGATATCATTTTTATTTATTGATGCCCGGTTTTCCGACCAGATAAGTATGTTATAAAATAAGGAGTTTAGAAATTGGTTTTCAGTTCCTTTATTTATATTCCATTCCTTAAAGAGCAAAACCAGTATTTTTGAATATAATTCGTTTGCTGTTTGTTGTTCGAAAGAAATTCTATCTGCAAAATCATTAAAATCTATTGTCTTAGACAAACTGATCAGTTTGTCTATCCAATACTTTGAAAGGTTTTCACCATGTTTTCTTTCCATGAATGCAGAAAGATTTCCATCCGCAATTTTCATATTATAAACAAGTTTGAATCTGCTTTCTGGATTTTTTGCGAATACCTCCAGAAAATTCTGAAGGACGCCTAGTTCCCAAAAAGCCCCGGCATTCATTTTATTGACGGATGACTTTAACTGAATATATTCAGAATCTGTACTGATAGCTTGAGAAGTATGTATGTCGATATCTTCTATGCCTTCCAGCTGTATATATTTTGTAGTGGAATTCTTATTTAATTTTAAAAGAATCAAATAACAAGCATATAAGATCTGATAATGAACTCCTCTAAAGTTTACGGCACCTCCATTTCTTTTTTTTAATATAATATCTAGATTTTCAGTGACACCTTTTAGGCTCATAGTTTTAGAGATAGTATCCATTATAAAATGTTTTTTAAGATTAATTAGAAGAAAAGTGGTAAAAAGTTTTTTCAAATTATGGTTTAACCTTTTTTCGCTGCAAACCACAAATATAAATGTGTTTTTAGTCAAACAAATATAGTATAAATCAAAATCCCATTTTTACGGATAACCATAATGTGTTTCTATATTAGAAGTTCTTTGATTTGAAATTGATTACTGTTTTAATTTGTGTGTTTTATATATAGACTCGATTTACGATATTCATTATGAAATATGCTTAAAGCAAGGATGATAACTGCGCTGAATTTTCTGATATAATTTTTAGATAATAAAAATGCGAAAAAATGATTGTCATTCATTGTATCACGTTTGAATTCCATAAAATATGAAAAATGAAGTCTTTTTAAAGATTAGCATCATCCAGAATTCTTTCCGTTTCTCTTGAAAATCGATCATCCATCAGAACTCTGTCAAAAGCAAGGGTTAAATTCCAACGTGCGGAAATGCTTTCATTATCATTGCCATCAATGCTACTGAGTGCACATAGAATAAATTTTGTGCCCGAAGAAGTATACACATCAATAAATTCTTGATCATCTTTAAATTTGTCAGTGTTTAGCACTATCTCAAAAAGCTCTATGGCCTGATGTGGATAATCTTTGCACTGTGAAGTGAGATATTCTATTAATGAGTCATTGACCCTAAAGAAAGGCGACTGGATATATTTTGTCAAAAATGTACTTATATCGCTTAATTTGATATTGATTGATTCATTGAAATTTATTCCGTGGTTGTCATAATCTTCTTCAGTTAACCTTTGTAGCACATAGTCAAGTATTTGATCGCTTTTTTGCTTGGCTGCAGGCACGGCATAATAATTATGCAGAATAGTACCTATGGCAAAAGAGTATACATATTTATTATTTTCCATAAATCGGTAAAGTAAGGCATTCGCATCGGCCTTATCATATAGATCGGAAAAATATAAAATATTGAACAGTGCTTGGCTATCATCCTGTCCAAGGCAGTCTGCAGAAACCAGCCTTTCAAAGGCCGGAATGAGTGCCTCGAAATTATAATTAGCCATATAATGCATTGACCAGATCGAGGAAGCGAGGACATGAATGCTGTTTTCATTGTTGACCACACCACTGAATATCTCAAAAGCTCTTGCGGGGTCAGCATTCATTAAGTATGCAAACTGATAAAGCGCTGCGGCCCTGCAGTGAGCAGGAGCTATTTCAAAAACTATTTTTAGGGTCCTGAAAACCTGATCGAAGTAATTGCTGTCAATAATATGTACAAGAGCAGATGCAGCAGATCCACTTGCTGTGTTAAGACCTTGAGTGACGAGGTTGTCCACTGAGGTCTCTTCTTCCAGAGGATCAAGATCAGCATGATCCAACGAAAAATCAAGTGCACATGACAGTAGGAAATCGATTATGGAGGAATCATCATTTTGATTTTTTGAGAGATTCTCGGCGATGTAGCGGCAGACCCTCTGCAGCTCCTCGCTCATCGGGAGCTTCAGAATCTGTTTAAATAGCTCACGTGCCTGTTTTTTGTCCGCCTCACTTTCAGATAAGCCCCAAAGTCCATATACCGCGTATTTGAGTTGAATGTCGGGATCATTAAGGGCGGAGCTAATTATATCTATCATTTCATCGGTCGGGTCTTCTTGTACGCATTTTTTTAAAGCGTATGCATGTTCCTGAATATCTCCTTTAAGAAAAGGACGGTCAAAATCGCTTTTTGAACCATCATACTTTTTAAAGGAGTCAAGCCATTGGACCTTCTTCATGTGTTTATAGGCTTTTGGAGGTATGGGTGTCTGTACGACACCGGCTATGACATGACCGCTTCTTTCCCTGTCTTTGTAATCTGGAAATCTTCTCGCTAGTTCAAGTTCTGCTTGTTTCAGTTCAGGGTCACTAGCAATGATCTCTGTAGGCAGTCTTTTTATCCAACAGTATTTGGTCAGACCCCACCATGTTGATATTTTTTTCTTTCCACTGCCCAGTTTGATGATCATGATTTCGTGGCTGAATTTCAGTTCTTTAATCAGTTTGATCATCTTTGACTGCTCCTCTAAATTGAAAAAAGGAAAAGTCTTTTCAAACAGTGTTCTGCTTTCCACTGCAATTGTTGAATCGTAATAAATTTCATTTAATGTCAGGAGATAGGAGCAAAGTTCAAAGGTTTGGGCTGAATAATAGATATGATCTGAATCCAGTGCAAAAATGAGCAGTCTGAGAACCGACATTATTTCCGAGTCTTTATTTGTTTCAAAAAAAGAGAGAAACTCAGGATCCCGAGCTTGGGCAGAATTTCGCAGACTGTGGGCCAGTAGAGTATAGCGGGATGCCCTGCCTTTCTGGAAATCTCTATCCTGAAAACGAACCTGCATGTATTTATAGTTTCCCCAGATTTTTTTCTCAGTTTCGGCTGTTTTAAATTCAGCTTCGAAACAGGAAAACAAGATAAGAAAAAGCTGGGTAGGTGCAGTTTTTAACAAGGTGTTCAGTACAACATTTGGACCCATCGGATCCTGTCTGTCATCATTCAGGGGGGTATTAGATAGATCCTGGGCCATCAGATTTATGGCATAGCTGGGATTGACATGAGCAATATTGTCCACTGTACGGTAATATCCGTATGAATCTATTTGCTTAAAGTCTTTGCAGTCTTCAAAAATGTTGTATTTAATGGGATCATCCCAATTTGTTGTTGCCCTGAGTATCCTTCTAGCGAAACCCTGGTCTCGACGTTCCAAAATAAATTTCCAACTTCCATTGTAATCTAGTATGGCAGCACGATGCAGGAAATCTGATGCCTTGTTTTTTAATAATGTCTGCTCTTTTGGCTGGAGATACCTGCTTTTGGGTATGATATTAAAGTTTCCGTCAAGAATTTCTAAAAAGCTATTTCTGTCTGCAAAATGGAACCAGTATTGGGAATGTGCATGCTGAAAGAATAAAATCATAAGGTGATAGGATTCCTTTACAGCTTCTTTAACAATTGCTGTTTCCTGTGCCAAAGGGGTTTCATGAAAAAGTACTGAAGACAGGATCATATGTTTGATATGAAAAAGGATCTGGCTATCATAAAATATATCTTTTAGAGTTTTAAGGTAAATGGTTTGATCAAAGTCACGTAAATAGTTCAGGATCATTTTCACTGCTGAGCGCAAATGCAGAGTTTGCCCGTTATTTTTGATATAATCTCTGAGGTCGAGCCCACGTTCAACAAATTGTTTTGCAAATACAAAATCATAGAAAGACTGATGGAAGAACTGCAACTGGTTTTCCTCCTTTTTTAGTAATCTTTCACTTTTCAAGTAACTCAATTCTTGCACATAGTCTTCAAATTGCAGTTCACTGACGGTGATGTGCTGTATACTGAACATTTTATCGGCAATTTTATAGAGCAGTTCCCTTGTCAATTTTCTATCTGCCGGTTCCTTAGGGGAGAGATTAGTGATCTTTTGGCTCCACAGCTCTAGATACATGTCATGAAGTGTCTTCAATCCAAGGCTGCCGTGGTTCGATTTATAAATTCTTGAGAAGACATTCAGGTGATTCGGAATTTTTAGAAGTTCTAGCAATTTGCTATTTAGCATGTTGCGGTGTACGTCCAATTTGGCCAGCTGGGTAAGCACTTGTCCTTCAGTCAACGGGTTAACCGTCACGGTTTCAATATTCCTGTAAACCTGTAGGGCAGGATCATAATGGAGATCAAAAGTCCTTATAGAAATTATGATCCTGATATTTTCATCGTGGCGGTACTGTTCGATTACGCTCTTAAATACTTGCAGATAGGATCTGTCGGTTGACATGGACTGTGAGAGCGCATCGATCTGATCAATTAAGATAACTGTCGTTTTATACTTTTGTTTGCATTTTTCAATAAACTCGAATATGGGAATAGAGAGACCTATTTTGTCTTGGAGCTCTTTTATGCTTGTGGCGGCCAGTTTATCAGCTTTTAGTCCGAGCACAGGGATGTCATTAGCTCTCAGCCTATCATAAAGATCCTTTAAGATAACTGTTTTACCCATTCCTGCATTTGCGACAAGCAGGCACAGGTTCAACGCCCTGTTTTCATTGTCTCTTTCCGGATTTTTTTTTATCCATTTGAAAAGCTGATCGGTTTCCTCACGTTCGATATGGGAATCATTAATTTCTGAAAATTCATTTCTTTCGGATTTTAAGCTGAGTGATCCTGTATCAAGCTGTTGGTCAATCTTTATATCTTCTTTGGACTGATCTACTAATTTTTCAAGTAGCAGCTCTTTAACCTCCATGATGACAGAATTGTCGGTAACCGTTCTGACTTCAAAGAATAAGGTGCATAGGTGTGCGCTCCGAGGATCACTGAGATAGGCATCCAGATCTGGTGTGTTAATCTTTTTTACATTAATTCTTGACAGGACATCACGTACCTGCTGCAGGGTTTCATCTATCTTGAGTTGCAGCTGTTTGAGACTTTCATATTTGTTGATATTGTAGTTCACCCAGCTAGAGAGACTTTCTTCTGTGCCTATCAGTGATCTAAATGCATCGATAAAATCGCTGCAATCTACTGTGAAACCTTTTGATACTGCAATAAAATAGGTGAAGTTATCTGGATCCTGAAGGATGTCCTCTGTTAGAAGACTGTAAAGTACAAACTTTGTTATCTCTTTGCCAAAATTGTTTTTATCCAGATTTTTGTCGTACTTCTTGCACTGGATAAGTCCATTAGTATTTCCATTATAGAAAAGTGAACAATCTCTTCCTTTTTCAGATACACCTGACATCAGGCTTACCTCATCAAATTCAATAAATTGACCCCTGCCCAACTGTGCTTTGGCAATGCTGTACAGAAGCTCTTCAAAGCGTCTATCGCTCGAAATCTGGTTGTAAGGATATGATTGATTCGCAAAAGCTATTGGTTTAAAAGGGTCTTCCGTTATCTCTGGAAATGTATGGACGATCTGTATCATGGGATAATAATCTATAAAGATAAGAAATACAAAATTATTTTTCTACAGCTTTTAGTATTTTACAACAATAATTAGAACTGCTGGAAGTGTCTTTTTGTTGAAAGTTGAAAGCTTAAAATGTTATCTCAATGAAATTGTCAATGGGTTTGATTAGTAATGGGTCAAAATTGAGTTTTGAATATGACTAGTTAGAAGGTTACAATAATAGTAACATGAAAATAATATTTACAATGAAAGGCTACTTAGTGGTGATCTCTACTAACATCCGAATCATTATTTTTTTAGTGTAATGTATTAATTATAAGTATTTTAAATTTGTTTCCATAATTCTGCCAATGAATAATCTGCCCGTGAATTAAAGATGAAATATAAAAGTAGATTTTATGCAATTAATTGATGATTGCTGTAATATTTCCATTGTACTGCGATATCCTGGCTGATAGGACCTTGAAGTCAAAATTTTGGAGTTCCTTAAAAATACTTCTGATATGTGATACATGGGTTTCATATTAATGTGATAATGTCATTAATTACTGCTGTTACTATCAAAGTTTTCTACTGAATTTCCCGTTTTTAATTTGATACAGCATAAACTGCTTTTGTTTATTATTTCATATACTTAAAAATATTAATTTGTAAATCAAATAAATACATTAATTATATGAAGTCAGCCTATTTATATGTCCGCGTAAGTACAGACGAACAAAAGAGAAAAGGTTACTCCTTGCCAGAACAGGAGGATAGATTATTGAAATATTGTAAGTATAACAATATTGAAGTCAAAGGAATCTATCGCGAAGACTACTCTGCCAAAAATTTCAATCGACCGGAGTGGAAAGAATTATTCTCAGAAATTAAAAAGAAATCATCAGGGGAAGATAAGAACATATTATTTATCAAGTGGGACCGATTTAGCCGGAATGTTGAATATGCTTACGAAATGATTGGAAAACTTCGAAAATATAAAACGATAGCGATGGCTATTGATCAACCAATTGATTTCTCTGTGCCGGAAAGCACGGTTATGTTGGCTGTATATTTAGCTGTTCCAGAGGCGGAAAATACCAGAAGGGCTCAAAATACAGCAAATGGTATTCGTCGAGCGAAGCTGATGGGTAGATATCCTAATAAAGCACCTATTGGATTTATTAATTTGACATTAATGGATGGTAAAAAAACTATTGCTCCTAAAGAGCCTGAAGCTGATATTATAAAGTGGTCTTTTCATCAAGCTGCTCAGAACGATCATAAGATTTCCGAAATAATGAAAATGGCTAATGAAAAAGGATTGATATGTTCACGGTCACACTTCTTTAGAATTTTACGGAATCCAATTTATTGTGGGCTTATATCAGTCAAACTTAAATCTAATGAAGAACAAATGATAAAAGGTTTGCATGAACCTTTAATATCTGAATCGTTATTTTATCAAGTTCAGTCTGTTATTAATACAAAAAGAAAAACTACTTCAAAAAAAGATGATTTAAAAGAGCTGTTTTTTCTTAGAGGTTTTTTGACTTGTCCTGTTTGCGATCGAAAACTCAGTGGAAGTATTGCACAAGGAAGCTCAAAAAAATACCCATATTATCATTGTCATGATCGCTGTAGAACAAGGATAAACGCAATTTTACTGAATGATTGCTATCAAAATAAGCTTCAGCAATTAATACTGTCAAATAATACAATTGACTTATTTAAATGTATTTTACAAGACCAGAATATAAAGACACTGAAAGCAAGTTATTTGTACAATCAAAATTTAATTGAGAGAAAAATAAAAGAAGAGGGGCAAGTTCTTTCTAGAGGCAGAAAGTTGTTTTTAGCAGGAGTATTAAAAATTGATGACTACAATGAATTAAAAAAAGAGAATCAAGTTAACATTAGGCATCTTAAGAAGGAAGCGCGTGATATTTTTCTTAAATTAAAAGCTATTGATAAAAAGGATCAAATAGAAGATAAAGAAATAGTCGAAGTTTTTCGAAAATTTTCCGAGTTTGACACCTCAGATAAAAAAAGTCTTGTGAGTCTTATTCCACCAGTTGATATTGATTATAAAACAGGAGATCTTTCTTTGGACTTGAATCAAGCATTTTTAAAAATATTATCAAAAAAAAGTAACCGAAAAACTAATAAGAAAAATGAATTTTATTGATAAGAATGTTTCAGTTGAACAAGCGATTATTCTTTTAGCTAAGAATGGAGTTCAGGTAAATGAGAAAGAAGCTAAAATTATATTAGAATTACTATATTTAGTATCAAAAAGTTACAATAAGCCAAAAGAGGAAAAAATACTAGAACCTTAATGGGATTTCAAACTACGCTTCAATACCGATGAAATCTCTGATAGAGCACTTTTAGACTGTCTGTTTCAGGTGGACTAGGGATTTCACATCAAAAAATTCAAACTATAAAATGTCAGGCTGTAAAAGCTTGATAGAGAGATTTTTATGTGTAAAAAAAGAGAGACAACTATCAAATAGTTGTCTCCTTAAGTGACCTCGACAGGATTCAAACCTGTAACCTTCTGAGCCGTAATCAGATGCGCTATTCAGTTGCGCCACGAGGCCGTTTGTTATCTTGTTGTTTAACGGTTGCAAATATACCACTTTTTTCCGTTCTTTGAAAGATGAAACAGAAAATTTTACTTTTATTTACGGCATTTTCGCTAATTGCCTGTAAAAGAGAATCAAAAATTTCGTCCTCAGACTGGACGACTCTCTCAAATCGTACCCAATACAAGGAACAGTACGGAAATCTGGAGCTTAAATCGGGGAATTTTACCTATAATTTTAAGCAAAATCAGACGCCTTTCAAGAAAATCATCCTTCTTAATGCCAGTATGGCGGGGTATATTTCAGAGATTGGAGCTGAAAATTTAATCATTGGGGTATCAAGTCCGGAGTACATTTATTCAGAAAAGATCCAGAATCTGATTAAAGAAGGAAAAATTCAGAATGTAGGAAGCGACCAGAAGTATGATGTGGAGAAAATTATTTCCATAAAACCGGATGCTATTTTTACTAATTATATTGCAAGTTTTGATAACGCTTATCAGTTATTGAAGAACAATGGAATTCAGGTTATATTCCTTGATGAATATATGGAGCAGCAGCCATTGCAAAAAACCGCTTACATTAAACTGTTCGGAGAGCTTTTTGGAAAGGAGAAAGAAGCCGAAGCTAAGTATCAGGAAGTGGAAAAAAACTATAATGACCTGAAACAATTGGCGTTAAAAGCAAAAGAAAAGCCTGTTGTTTTAGCCAATGAAATGTATGGCGATGTTTGGTATCTGCCGGGTGGAAATACTTCAGTAGCTCATTATATTGCCGATGCTAATGCAACTTATATTATGAAAGATAATAAGGATGAAAAAGCGCTGACGATGAGTTTTGAAGAAGTGTATGCTAAAACAAATGGCGTTCAATACTGGGTAAATGCAGGAAATCACACTTCAAAAAAGGAAATGTTGAAAATGAATCCTTTTTATGGAAAACTGGAGGTGTTCAATAAAGGAAAGCTGTATACAATGGCAGGAAAAGAGAGAGAGAAAGCCAATGATTTCTTTGAAAGCGGTGTGGTAAGAGCAGATATAATCCTTAAAGATTATATTAAAATCTTCCATCCTGAACTTTTACCGGATTATCAGCTTACTTATATGAAAGAATTGCAGTAACTCGGACTATTTGCTTATTTTTGCCTTTCCTTTTTATAAAGTTATGTGGAAAAGAATTAAACAATTTATTTTCATCGTTCTTGTATTGAACGTAGTTTTCATCATCTGGGGAAGATTTTTTAATCCACCCATTACCTTTACCCAGATAGGAGGCCTTTTTGAGTACGGAAAATTACACAGAGACTATATTTCCTATGATGAAATGGGAAGTAATGTAAAAAAAGCAGTGATTGCTTCAGAAGACCAGAAATTCTTTGACCATAACGGTTTTGATTATACCGCCATTGAAAAAGCAATGAAGTATAACGAAAAAGGTAAAAAAATTAGAGGAGGAAGTACTATTTCTCAGCAGACTGCAAAGAATGTTTTCCTTTGGCAGGGAAGAAGCTGGATAAGAAAAGGATTGGAAGCCGTTTATACTTTCATTATCGAGAAAGTATGGAGTAAAGATATTATCCTTGAAAGATACCTGAATTCCATTGAAATGGGTCAGGGTGTATTTGGTGTAGAAGCAGCAGCACAATATTATTTCGGTAAATCATCCAAAGATCTGAGTACCTCAGATGCAGCCTGGATTGCTGCTGTATTACCGAATCCGAAGAAATATGATCCAAAGAACCCATCTCCTTATTTGAGAAAGAAACACAATTGGATCATGAGACAGATGAGGAATGTAAGTTTGAAATAGTATCTTTGTACTAATGAAATTCTTTAATTCCAGCACAAATTTTGAGTCAGTTCTTAAAAAATACTTTTCTTTTAAGAACGAAACCCTTTCTTTGGAACCCTTTGCAGAGTTGTTAGAGAGTGTAAAAAGGGCGGACTTTACAGATGTGCTTAACTTTCTCAGAAACAATCCGAATTTTGCGGAAAACTTCAAACATTATATTCATAATATTTTTAAAGGAAGACCATTCAACCTGTCCTTGACGGAAGCCAATATTCTTTCTGAAAATGCCTTCTTCCCGGAGCTTAAAAAAAGAATCCTGAATAAGGTCCTGCCACCTGTAGAAAATGAGAAAACAGTGTGGTACATGATTGATAATGTAAGTTTCAGACCTAAAACCGACCTGAAATACCTTCACAATCTTCCGGAAAATGAGGTTAATGAATTCCTGGCACTCATTGGAGCTTCAGATTTTATCATAAAACCTAATGTAAAAAAGGAACTGATCTTTTCTATGAATATCCTTTCTTGGAGGGTGACAGGAATGGCGATGGAAGTAGAAGTCGTAAGAATGGCGCCTCAGTACAGGAATCTTTCTAATCCATTTTTAGCGCTACAAAACGAATTGGAAGCCCTGGCAGATGACCTTGTTAAAGATCCTGAACTACAGTTGCATTCCAAAGACAGCCGGTATAAGCAGATTAAAATTTATTCGGAACAATGTCTGGAATTCGTGAATATAGCCTTTAAAAATTCAGCTAAATATGGGATTTCAGGAAAGATCAACCAATCATTGCTGAAGATTCGTCAGCAGACTGAGAGAATTTATGAGATTGTACAGCTGTTGATTATTGATAGTGAAGAAGATGTTCTTGTAAAATCAAAACAGCTGATTTTTAATATCCTGAATTATAAATCTCACAAAAATAATATTGCAGACCTTATCAACGATAGCACCCGACTGATTTCCCACCTTATTACCAATCACACTGCGGAAGCCGGAACGCATTATATTACCTCTACAAGAAAGGAATATATGACGATGTTCTACAAGGCGAGTGGGGGTGGAATTATCGTAGGGGCACTCTGTGTTCTGAAAATGTTATACGGATATATCCCCGGAAGTGATTTCTCTCATGCATTTTTATATTCGATGAACTATGCGATGGGATTTGTGATGATCTATCTGATGGGATTCACGCTGGCCACAAAACAGCCGGCAATGACTGCTGCAACCATGACTAAAGTGTTGTCTGAAGAAGGAAACAGCCAAAGAAACAATACCGAATTTGCCCATCTTGTATCCAAATTGTTCCGAAGTCAGTTTATTGCTTTCGTAGGAAACGTTTTGCTTGCATTTCCGGTAGCGCTTGCCATTATTTATGGGTTGGATGTATTCTTTTCACAAAACCTTGCGGTTGACAGATCAGATAAATTATTAAAAGACCTTGATCCTTTTAAATCGAAAGCTATTCTTCATGCGAGTATTGCAGGTTTCTATCTTTTTATTTCAGGGATTATTTCAGGAAATATAGGGAACAATTCTGTATTCTATCAGATTCCGGAGAGAATTGCCAAAAACCTTTCGATCCGAAGCTTTTTTGGTAAGAAATTCGCGAAGGGGTTATCAAAATATTATGCTAAGAACTGGCCGGGAATCGTTTCTAATTTCTGGTTTGGGGTTTTCCTTGGTGCTACGGCACCTGTAGGGTTATTCTTCGGGCTTGATCTCGATATCAGACACATTACCTTTGCTGCAGGAAACTTTGCTCTGGGATTGTATGGAAAAGATTTCTCTGTAGATTCTTATACATTCTGGATGTCCTTTTTTACTGTTTTTCTAATTGGTTTCTTCAACTTTCTGGTGAGTTTCAGTTTATCTATGTTTCTGGCATTTAGATCAAGAAAAATGAACTTTGGACAGGTAAGTGAGATCTATAAGGAGATCTTCAGGTATTTTGTAAAACATCCACTGAAATTCTTCCTTCCCTTGCGTTCAGGATTAGACAAAAAAGCAGATGATCTGATGAGCAGTACGATCTCTCATAAGTCGGAAGAGAAGGATCATTAAAATAAAGAAGCGAAAATAAAATAGAAAAGTCCCGATAGAGTACGGGATTTTTTATGATAATAAATTCTCAATAATGTGAATTAAAAATAATTGTTTACTTTGGCTAAAAATTATTTCGCCGTGGTAAGATTTGATATTTTATGGAAGAATCATCCTGGAACATTTAAACTATGCAATGTTACAGAGTTTCCCAACCAGTGTGCCATACGCATGAGTGAAGCATTCGGTAAATCAGGAGTAGATTTGACTTCCTTTTCCGGAGAAGATGTTGGGAAAAGCATGAAGATAAATTTAGACATATCCTGAGAGCTCAGGAATTGGCTGATTGGGTAGATAAACATCCCGAGGTTTTTGGAAATACATTGAAACTTTCAATAAAAAAATATCCTAAAATGGATAGTAAGAGTTTTAAGCATAAAGGATTGATTTTCATAAAAGATGGCTGGGGAGCTACTGATCACATTGATTTGTGGGATGTCGAAATATGGTTCTGGCCATTAATTTAAATGCTTTTGATATGAAAACACTAGTTTATATTTCTGCTATTATTTTATGTTTGCAGGCTTGCAAGGATAAAAAAGAAACATCAGAAGAAAATCAGACAATGGTAATAACGGATACCACCAGAATTAATGGGGTTCTATTGAAACTAATAGATGATAATGGAGTAGGAAAATTAAAAATTACGCCTGATAAATATAAATTGTCAGGGAATATAGAAGTTAAGTCTCCTTGCTATTTCTTAAGGTACAATGGAAAAGTAGCTTCCTACACATATCCAGACTTTAATGTTCAAAAGATCATAATCATATTGGGAGCAACTAAAAAAGATCGTCTGAATAAAATTACCGGAACCGAAATTCAAGGGCTTTTATTTAAAAATGATAGCATAAAAATTGCTGGAGTTTTAAAAAACTACAGTCCAATTAATCCGGAAACTGGAATTGATGAAAAAGATTATTGGGGATTGGCTTCAGGAATATATGAAAAATAGAAGGTAATAAACTTTATTGGAATCTTACTTTTAAAGGATTTGCAGATTATCAAATTTATCCTCCCCAAACTTATCCTGAAACTTTTTCAGGTAAAAGCTTTTACGCATTTTAAAATCATTCTTTAGCAAAGGAGAATCAATTTTAATAATGATGCATTTATTTTCAATATTCACACTTCTGATTTCATTGAACAGACTTTGATCTAAATAATCTTCAAGAAAATCTTTAATATCAAAAGCCACAAGTTTATCTTCAAAACCATAGATTCTTGCAAAAGATTTTACGAGTTCCGAAGATTGGTATTCGCGTTTTTTCTTCTTCATAATTGTGTTGTCTGGTTCGTTATATCTCAAAAATAATACTTTCTTCATTAATCTTTTTCACCACACTTTCTGTACGTTCTCTATGCGTATCGGTAATGAAAATTTGCCCGAAGCTTTCACGATTCACTAATTCAATTAATTGAGAAACTCTGGTGTCATCAAGCTTATCAAAAATATCATCCAACAACAGAATGGGTGTTTTCTTAGTCAGTTCTTTAACAAGACTCATCTGAGCAAGCTTTAAAGAAATCAGGAAAGATTTCTGCTGTCCCTGAGACCCCATTTTTTTGATCAGAATGCTGTCCATTTCAAAAAGAAGGTCATCTTTATGAATTCCTTTGGATGTGTACGTTAACATACGGTCTTTTTCCAGGCTTTCTTTTAAAAGATCCTCAAAAGTATTTTCCAGCAAGTGAGATTCATAGATCACAGATACTGTTTCTTTTCCACCTGAAATAATTTGATAAAAATTCTGAACAATAGGATTAAGCTGCTCTACAAATACTTTCCTCTTATTGAAAATTTTAGTCCCGAATTTTGTAATCGGATCATCATAGATTTCTAACGAATCTTTATCCCAGGTTCTGTTTTTAGCAAAATACTTCAGTAAAGCATTTCGCTGCTGGATCGTTTTTTGGTATTGAATCAGGTCAAAAAGATATTCAGAATCCGTTTGAGAAATCATGGCGTCCAGAAACTTTCTTCTGCTTTCTCCGGAATCGGAAATAAGGTTAGAATCGTAAGGTGAAATCATGACACTTGGAAGATAACCAATATGATCGGCAAGCCTGTCATAGCTTTTATCATTCTTTTTTATCACCTTTTTAGCTTCTTTCGGCTGGGTAATTCTGATATTATCTTCACCGTCTTCATTCCGGATCTCTGCATCAATTGTGAAAAAATCCTCCTCTTTTTTGATGTTGTTGAAATCCGTATTTCCCAAAAAGCTTTTACCTACTGATAAATAATGAAGAGCATCCAGAATATTGGTTTTACCTACACCATTATTTCCCACAAAACAGTTGATCTGGGGGGAAAATTCGAACTTTTTCTCAGAATGGTTCTTGAAATTGTATAGCGAAAGCTTCTTGATAATCATTCGTCAAAAATACTCCATTATTAGTAAAAATAAAAAAGGAAGTGCGGAACAAGTTTCCACTCCGAATGAAAAATAAGTGTCATCTCTTTTGTTTTCAGAGAAATAAATAAAAATATATGTGATAATACTGGATAGAAAAAATGCAGCAGCGTATAGTGGTTTTAGGTAAAAAACTCCAATAAGACTGCTTATGAAAACCATACCGTATGCAATATACTTTGTATTTTGGACGCCAATCAACATAGGGAAAGTCTTTACCGTATCACTATTCATATCCCGAATATCAAAGGGAAGTACCAATGCCGTAATATAAAAGAAACTGATAAGGAAAATAGGCAGGCTGAACTCTGGAAGGGTAAGCCAACAGTTGACCAACGCCCAGACCAGTCCTACATAAAATACTTTCAGTAAAGGTATTTTCCGGATGTAAACATCCAGAAAAAAACTATTGTATAATAGTCCCAGGATAACAATGATAAACCATTTCAGTAATCTTACCTCATTGTGATTATGAATGATTAAAAAAGCACAGACAATCCCGGCAACAGCATTAAGGACCAATATTCTGAAAAAATATTTAGTGTATTGGTACTTCGTATAAATATACCCACTGAAATAGGTGATGAAAATCAGAAGAATAGTAGGGAAACGGAATGTGTTTTGCTCTTTCATGAAAAATACTGCAAAAAGAGTTCCCATTAAGGAGACATAAATTTGACTGTCTATGACGGTTTTTTTCAGTATTTTTATAATATTCATTTATCAAAATTAATATATATGAAAAGATTTTCCAAGATATTTATGCTTTCGTTGCTATCATTGGGATTTTCACCGGTTTTCGCACAGAAATATTATGATGACCAGTGGAAAAAAATAGCAGAAAACAGTCAGAAAGGAGCGTATAAATCTAATCTACCCATTATTTTAGACATGGAAAACCAAGCTATGAAAGAAAATAATACCATTCAGTTAATCCGTTCTTTGAAAGCGGAGTTCAGTATTGTAAATCAAACTGTAGATGATGATCAGAACGATGCGGCTTCAAAATTCTTTAAAAAACTTCAGGAAGCAGAAGGAAAATTGAAAGGAGATGAGAAACTGGTCTATAAAGTTCTGTTGAATGGATTTTTCCTGGATTATTACAATCAAAATTATTGGAAGATCAATGGCAGAACCAATATTAGTACGCAGGATCTTGCTCAGATTGAAACCTGGACCAAGCTTGATTATAAAAACTATTTAAATAAAAGCTATAAGGAACTGGATCAGCAGAAACAGGACATGAAGAAAACTTCATTGGAAAAATATAAAGTATTGTTTTCGGAAACGAAGGATATCGCTTATTTTCCAAGTCTGTATGATTGGTATAGTCTTAAAAAGATCGCTTTTTTATCAGAGAATAATATTTTCACAAAAAATGAGCTTACAGAGAACAGAACCTCTATTAATGCAATTTTCGATGAATTGATTGCACAGAATAACGGGAATCCTAAACTGTATTTCATGAAAGAAAAATTGGTGAATAATTGCGATTTCAATCAATGTAAAGATAAACTTGAGCAGCTACAGAAGCTTGCCAAATCCGATGTACAGGGTGATTACAAAGTGGTCATCATGGAAGGGATTATGGATGAACTTGTAATGAAAAAGAAGGCAAAAGAAGCTATTGTTGTTGCTGCACAGGCTAAAAGTGAATATCCGAAATCTCCTTTCATAGAAAATATCAAAAACAAGGAAAACCAGATTACCAATCCGGTACTGAATATCAAATATGAAAAACAGACCCAGAATAATCTGCCAATTCATTTTGTTGCAGAATACCAGAATGTTTCGGAGTTTTCATTGAACATTTATGAGGTAAAAGAAGACTTTTTATCGCTGATGAAATATGTGCAGAATTCCTATGCAAATAACTACTTTGGGCAAGTGAAAAAGAATTTGGTGCGAAAGGAAACTTACCAGCTTTCAGACCCGAAAGATTATCAGTCTCATAAAACCTCATTGGAAATTAAACCACTTCCTGCCGGAGTATATGTTGCAGAATTTTCAGTGCCAGGAACCGATACAAAAGATAACAACCCTGAAAAGAATTTCTATTTTCTGGTTTCGGGAAATAAGATTATTTATCAGTCAAAATCTTCAAGAACTTCACTTTCAGACGATTTGAAATTAGTGAATAGTGAAAACGGAAAAGCTGTAACGAATGAAAAGCTTAATTTTTATGAATTTGTAAATAATAATTCGATTAATAAAATTGAAGGAAAAACCAATGAGAACGGAATTTTTAAATTTCCTGCCACTGCTAATAAAGAATACTACAGAACATATCTGATTCAACAGCCTAAAACCAATGATTTCCAGATCATGCAGGTGTACGGGAACAATAATGTTGAAGATTACAACCCAAACAAAGAAGCCCGTTCCAAAGCTCAGATTTTTACAGATAGAGCAATCTACAGACCGGGACAGATGGTTTATTTCAAAGTAGTCAATACCCGTTTAAATAATGAGACTGAGTCTGTACTTTCAGGATTGAAGCAAAAAATCACTTTGGTGGATGCTAACAATCAGGAAGTTTCTTCCCAAAGTTTTACCACTAATGAATTTGGCTCCTATCACGGCAGTTTTATGCTTCCAAAAGGAAAGCTGAATGGTACTTTTTATATAAATACTGATGGTGATAGTCAGGGATATAAGGATATCAGAGTAGAAGAATATAAAAGACCAAAGTTTGAAGTTACTTTCGACTCTGTAAAAGATGAATATAAATACGGACAAACCATAGAACTGAAAGGAAAAGCTATGATGTTTTCCGGGGTAGCTTTAAGCAATACAACAGTGAACTATGAGATCAAAAAACAAAACATCCGTTGGAGATATTTCTGGTGGTATCCAAGAGATAATGATAATGAAAACTCAATCTTAGGAGAAGCCAAAACCAATGAAAAAGGAGAGTTTGTGATTCGTTTAGATCTTAAGAAAGACGAAAAACTGGAAGGAATTCAGATTGATAACTATCAAATCAATGCTTCCGTTACTGATATCAATGGGGAAACTCAATCAGCTAATACAGATCTGAAGGTGGCTTCCGTTTCCCACTACATCAAAGCTGATGAAATTAAGAATATATTCAGTGATGAAACGGCGAAATTAAAAGTAGAAACCAAGAATTATAATGAACAGGTTCTTAAAAAATCGTACAAGGTTAAGCTATCAAAATTAACGGCTCCGGATCGGATTTTTAGAGATAACTTCAAATCAGAAGTTCAGAATCTTCCACAATATTCAAAAACAGAATTTATTAGCAAATTCCCACACGATCTGTTTGATAAAAATGATGATGTCAAAAACTGGAAAACAGAAAAAATAGTTGTTGAAAGACAACAGCAGCCATCTGCAGATAATGCTCAACTTTCAACAAGCTTGGATCTTGGAAAACTTGAAGCGGGAGATTACCAATTGGAACTGTTCAATATCGAAGGAAAAGATACGATTAAAGCTTCTCAATATTTCAGCGTTTGGGATAAAACGTCCCTGAAACCGGCTCAAAAAACTTTCTTAACGGTTATTGCACCGAAGGAGGAGTTTGCAAGAGGTGAAAAAGCGAAAGTATATGTATATTCTGCAATTCCTGATGCGTTGGTGAATGTATTTGTTCAGAATGGGTCTGGAAAAACGATCACGGAAACCCATCAATTTAAAAAAGGAATGTTGGAATACACAGCAGATATTCCAAAAGATAAAAGTGTTTCCGAACTTAATCTTCAGTTCCAGCTGGTAGCATTTAACGATATACAGACAGAAACTGCAGTTTTAAAGATCAAGGATACGGAGAAACCTTTAAAAATTGAGACCGTCACTTTCAGAGATAAGCTCGAACCGAATTCAAAAGAAAAATGGACGGTGAAAGTTACCGGAAATGATAAAGAAAAAGTGAATGCAGAAGTGTTAGCTAATATGTATGATATGTCTTTGGATCAGTTTGCAGAGAATAACTATGGCTGGGATAAACTGTATACACCATTCAATATCATTACATCTTATGATATCAGAGAATACCTGTTACAAAAAAGTTATCAGAACCGATTGAAATATTTTAATGGAAATTATGTAGCCGTTCCTGAATTTAATTGGTTTGACGGTAACCTGTTTTATAGCTTAGGAGGAAATGGAGTGAAATCTCCTAGAACTAGAAAAAATAAAACTGCTCTTCCTGCTCCTACAGCAGCTCCTATTGCTAGAAATTCAGTAGCTCTTGAAGAAGTCGTAATGATTGGCTATGGACAAAAAAAATCAGCACTACAAGGTAAAGTAGCAGGCGTTGAGGTTGCAGAAGCTGATGCCGCTGTAGATCAGGTCGAATCACAAGAGGCATTGGAAAAAGTTCCGGTACGTCAGAATCTAAATGAAACGGCATTCTTCTATCCGGACCTGAAAACCGATGCAGAAGGAAACGTCAACTTTGAATTCACTTCTCCGGAAGCTTTGACGAAGTGGAAACTGATGTTCCTTGCTCATACAAAAGATGCAAGAGCAGCTACCTTGGAGAAGGAGGTGGTAACTCAGAAAGAATTCTCTGTAACTCCAAACTATCCGAGATTTTTAAGAGAAGGAGATGAACTGAACTTACAGTCAAAGTTATCCAACCTTACCAATAAGAAAATGAATGGTTCTGCAGAACTTCAGATTTTAGACGCATTTACGAATGAAAATATTTCTTCAAAATTCGGAATCAACTCAGGAACACAGAACTTTGATTTAAATGAAAATGGAAACGGAGCATTAACATGGAAGCTAAAAGTTCCCAACAATGTTTCTTCTATTATTTTAAAAATAGTTGCGAAGGCAGGAGCTTATTCTGACGGTGAGCAGCAGGCTGTAGCCGTATTGCCAAACAGAATGCTGGTAACCGATGCCGTACCTGTTTTTGTGAAAGAAGGAGAAACAAAGACTTTCGTATTGGATAACCTTAAAAATAATACATCTACAACGGCTTCTAATGTTTCAAACACCTTGGAATTAACCACCAATCCGATCTGGGAAATTATGTTTGCCCTTCCAAGTCTGAAAAACGATCAGAACAGCTCGGCGGATGTGATTTTCAATAAGTGGTTTGCAGATGTATTAGCTTCTGAGATATTCAAAGCTAATCCTAAAATGAAGACCGTGTTTGATGAATATCAGGGCAAAGAATTATTGAATTCAAATCTTGAAAAAAACCAGGAGCTGAAACAATTGTTATTAGATGAAACTCCATGGGTACTGGAAAGTAAAAATGAAGCTGAGCAGATGCAAAAACTAGCACTTCTGTTTGATGTCAACACGATGAGGAATTCTATTAATCAGAATTGGGATGATTTCAGTAAACTGCAAAATCCGGATGGTGGATTTTCATGGTATGCAGGATATCCAAGCTCTTACGGTACATCATTATATATTCTTAAAAACCTTGGAAAGGTTAATCTATGGTTAAAAGATAACGCCAAAGAATATCAGAGTGCAGGACAGAACGCTTTAGTAGCAAAACTGATCCAGTATGTAGATAACGAGATCAGCAAATATGCAGAGACTAAAAAAGAGAATGTCTGGAGCAATTGGGTTCTTGATTATTTAGATACCAGAAATTACTGGGAAAAACAATATCCTTTGAAAGGAAAAGGAGCAACGTTAAAAGCATTAGTAAAACAAAAAGCAAAAACGGCAAAAATTACTGATTTTACATTCTTCGGTCTTCACCGTGCAGCTTTACTAATGAATAATTATGGAGAGAAAGCGGTATCTGATAAATTAATGACTTATCTTAAAGAAACCTCTACAGATACCAAAACACAAGGAGTCTACTGGAAACAAAACCTGAATGACTGGGGTTGGTTCAGCTCAAAAGTAGTAAACCATGCAGGTGCTCTGGAAGCGTTCAATACCTTAAAATCCAATGATATCAACTTTATAGAAGAGATGAAGATCTGGCTGGTAACGCAAAAAGAAGTGAACTCATGGGGAAGTTCAAGAGGAACTGCAGAAGTGATTTTTACGATCTTAAATTCAGGGAAATCATGGACTGGTGCTGAAAGTGATAAAGCAACCATCGTTTGGGGCGGCAAAGAGATTGTTCCTCAGACTCAGGCAACCGGATATGTAAAATCAACCGTGAAAACGGATGCAATAGATAAAAACCTTGGAACCGTTACAGTGACCAAACCAGGCCCAGGAATTGTTCAGGGAGGATTATTCTGGCAGTATTACGAAGATTTAGATAAAATTAAATCATCTGAAAATTATATTTCCGTAACCAAAGAACTGTATAAAAAAGTAAAAACGGTAAATGGAGAAGAGCTTCAGAAAATCTCACCAGAAACGCCATTGAAAGTAGGAGATAAAGTAACCGTAAGAATGATTCTGAACACAGACAGAGCAATGGAATTTATTCATATTAAAGATATGCGTGCGGCAGGATTTGAACCCGTTGATGCATTATCAGGATATCAGTGGAAAAATAATTTAGGATATTATCAATCTACTAAAGATGCGTCTACTAATTTCTATATTCAATATATGCCAAAAGGTAAATATGTCTTTGAATATGATGTAATTGCTAATGCATCCGGAAAGTTCTCAAACGGTATTACTACAATGCAAAACTACTATGCTCCACAGATGAATGCACACACAAAAGGAACCGGAATTCAGATTTTGGAATGATTTTTGGCTATTAGGAAATACGTAAAATTTAAAACCAAATAAAATGAAATTTTCAAAAACTTTAATTACGGGATTGGTATTGATGGCTGGGGTAAGTGCTTTCGCTCAAAAGAAAGCTGAAAAGTTTGAAAAACTACAGATTGAAATGTTCCCAAAGGCTAAAGATGGATACAAGCAAGTATATATCCAGCTTCCAGTAGCAAAAAACGAAAGCGACTTAAAAGTTGAGGTTTTTGTGGGAACTGAAAAAATGTTAGACTGTAACAATTACTCCTTAATGGGAGAAATGAAAAGCCAGGATCTTCAGGGATGGGGTTACAACTATTATGAAGTAGAATCAAAAGGAGAAATGGCAGGAACTTTAAAAGGCTGTCTGGAACAGAAAAAGACCAAAAAGTTTGTTACGCTAAAACCGGAAATAGTAAGATATAACAGTAAACTTCCATTGGTATTCTATGTACCGAAAGACATAGAAGTTCGTTACAGAGTTTTAAGACCTGATAACACCATGAAAAAAGCTGTTCAAAACTAAAATTTGCAAGCTTATTATAAACAGAAAACTCCTCGCAGTAATGTGGGGAGTTTTCGCTTTTATATTCTTCATGTAAGATAAATGAATATTAGGATGGAGACTATGCTATCTTTTTGTTGTCACAACTCGGAGTTCTTAAATACTTTGTTTTCTACGAAAAAAAAGGTAAAGAGCAAGTGGTAAAAGTAGAGTTAAAATTTTTTTCAAAATTTTTTAGTTTTTAATTAACATTTAAACGATTTTGATAAGACTTTATTTTAAAGACTTTTATACTTAAACAAATTTTAAACTTGTTTTAAATTCATAGTTTTGTTAAATTATGTTTGAAGATTTTAACAATTTTTGCATTATATTTGTTATAAACATAAACCATGAAAAACAATTTATTGATTTTTACGTTTAGTTTTTTTGCTTTTCCTGCTTTTGGCTGGGCACAGTCTGCGCCGGACTTTAAAGAACTTCTGGATAGTGCAATGGTTCGGGACTCGAACCTGAAAATGCAAATTACCCAAAACAAGCTTACCGATCTTGACGAACATAAGTTAAAAGATATCTTTCTTCCTACATTGGAACTAAGTGGTAAAGCCGGTTATCTTAACGGAACAGCAAGGCTTACGTCTCCAGAAATTAATCTGGCTCCTTTTATCAATATTGCAGAGGGAGCTTTCAACAATAACTTCAATGTATCCGGATTTTCAGGCGTTGCCAAGGCAGAAGCCAAGATGCTTGTGTATTCCGGAGGAAAAGTTAAATACCTGAAAAAGGCAGTTGAGGAAAAGAAGAAATCTGAAGATGTTCTGTTAGAAAAATCCAGAGATGAAGTTGTGGCGAGTATTTCCAGAGCTTATGACCAGCTGGCACTGATCCATCAGTCTAAAAAAGTGCTGGATGAAAGTAAAAAAAGACTGGACATTAACAAAAAAACAGCAGATAAAGCATTAGGCTACGGGCTGATTACTCCTTACGATCACAAAAAAATTGAATTGGCTCAGGCTACTTTAAATGCAAAAGTGGTAGAATATGAAGGAAAAAAAGAACTACTTCTTACTCAGCTTTATATTTTAACGGGAATCAATAGAGAACGGTTAAAAATGATTGATCCAACGCTATCTCCTGTAGAACTTCTTACAGCAGAAAAAGGAATTGACCAAAGAGCTGAGGTTCGTGCCCTTGAGCATGGAATTGCTGCTGCAGATTATAAAATAAAAGCAGAAAGAACCTGGATGATTCCCAAAGTTCAGCTGATGGCTTCCGCTTATTATATTGGGTTATATGGTAACCATATCAAAAGCTCTGAAAATATAGTTCCTGCTGTTCCAATTCTTGGCTATGAAGGGAAAAAACTGGACTGGAGTCCTAATAATATCAATATTTTTCCTTTAATCACAGCCGGAGTTGGATTTAAATGGGAAATTTTTGATGGAAAAGAGGGGAAACATGCTGAAGAAACAGCAAAAGTAGGTAAGGAAGTACTTCAGAACCAGAAAGAAGATGCATTGAAAAAACTGTCGTTGAATTTAGCCAATAATCAAACCAATTATGATATTGCTACCGCCCAGATTACTTTAAAAGCTAAAGAAAAAGAACTGGCTAAAAGTGCATTGGTACAGGCAGAAAAAGAATTCAGATACGGTATGAGCAAATCCTCACAGCTTATTGATGCAGAAAATGACCTTGAAGTGGCAGAGCTAGGATATCAGAATGCGATTTTCAATCAGAGAAGAGCAGGAATAGAACTGATGAGAGCTACTCAGGAACTGGATATCACCAAATTTTATTTAATCCCTTAAAAATTAAAATGATGCATAAAAATATATCTATACTCATTGCTTCTCTGTTTTTATTGGGAAGTTGCGGCAAGAAAGACGAAAAGATAAAGGAACCGGAAGGAAAGACGAAAAAAGATGTGATCTCTTTTGCTCCGAAGGTTACCGGAAGAATTCTAAAAATATATGTTTCCGAAGGACAAACCGTAAAAAAAGGAGATACGCTGGCTCAGCTTGACGTTCCGGAAGTATCTGCAAAAATTGCGCAGGCTCAAGGTGCGGTAAGTGCCGCTACAGCCCAGGAACAAATGGCTAAAAATGGGGCTACACCAGACCAGCTGAGACAGCTTCAGGCAAAATATAAAGGACTGAAAGAGCAATATGATTTTGCTCAGAAATCCTATAGAAGAGCTAATAATATGTTCCGTGACAGTCTGATGTCTCCACAGGCACATGATGAAGTGTATGCTAAACTTCAGGGGGCAAAAGCTCAATATGATGCTGTAGTTGCAGAATTAGATGATGTGAACAGAGGAACCCGTTTCGAAAAAGTAGAAATGGCAGCAGGACAGGCTTCTCAGGCTAAAGGAGCTTTACAGGAAGCAAACGTGGCTTACTCTGAAAGATATGTCATCGCTACCAATGATATGGAAATTGAAACCATTAGTTTGAATACAGGTGAACTGGCAACAGCAGGATTTGCTTTATTCAACGGATATATTCCAGAGAGTACTTACTTTAGATTTACCGTGCCTGAAAGTGCTATTTCAAAGTATAAAAAAGGGCAGAATGTCAATATGCAGGTGGTTTACAATAAAGAAAACCTGGAGGGAACAGTAGTGTATATCAAACAACTGACAAGATATGCAGATATTACAACTGCTTACCCTGATTATCAGCTGCAGGATGCGGTCTATGAGATCAAAGTAAGACCTAAGGACGGTAATAAGGCAAAAAGCCTTTTGGTGAATGCCAATGTGATCCTGAAATAATTACAAATTAAAATGGCTAGGCTTAATACATACAGCTTGCCGTGTGTTTATTTAAAATTTTTAAAATATACAGATGAAAGAATTTTTCCGTCTTTTAAAACGAGAGTTCAAACTTTTTATCAGCAATTCTACCTTAAGAACAGTGTTCTTTTTGGCACCGGTCTTTTATGCTACCTTGCTGGGGTTTGTCTATCAAAGCGGAAAAGTTGAAAATACCCCTGTATTGGTTATCGACAGAGACAATACACCGCTGTCCAGTCAATTAACCGAAATGCTGGATGATAATAAAAGTATTAAAATTATCAGATACCTGCAGGAACCTTTGAGCATAAAAGATGAGGTGATCCGTCATGAGGCCGCAGCTGTCGTTATTATTCCGTCCCGTTTTGAAGGAGATATGCTTCAGAAAAAATATCCTGAGCTGAATGTGTATGTCAATACGGGGAACGTTTTGACGGCAAACTTTGCCTCCAAAGCATTACAGCTTACCATAGGGACGTTCTCTGCCGGAGCTTCCATTAAGGCTCTGCAGAAGGCAGGAATGCCCGCTGCAAAGGCTGTTACACAATATGAGCCTTTCAAAACCAATTATATAACTCTTTTCAATACGACCAGTAATTATCTTATTTTTATGTGGCCGGCCATGCTGGCGGTGGTATTACAGCAAGTAATTCTGTTGGCGATGGCGGTAAGTTTTGCTGCAGAATTCCAAAGAGGTTCTTTTGTAAAAGAGTATGTGAAAATGAAGAAATGGGCATTTCCAACAATGCTTATTAAGGTTATTCCAATTTGGGTATTCTCCATTCTTATCGTAGGTGTTTACTATCTTATGCACATGATTTTCAAAGTGCCGATGCCGGAAGGGATATTTAATTTTATCCTCCTGACCGCTGTTTTTGTAGGCTCTGTTTCCTTCCTTGGAGTGTTCATTAGTATATTAATTCCGGATGCTTTGAAGGCAACGCAAATCCTTATGGTTATTGCCTCACCTGCCTTTATCATTAGTGGTTTTACATGGCCTTTAAATGCGATGCCTGCCTTTGTACAGTTTATTGCGAACATTATTCCGTTAACTCCTTTTTTACAAGCCTTTAAAATTCTATTAATTCAAAAAGGATCTGTAGAACTTACTTTTCCATATCTGGAACATTTAAGTATTCTTTTGGTAATATATGCCATTATAGGATGGATTGCTTTAAAGATCAAGCTTTGGTTTATTTTCAAAAAAGCAGCTCCCCAGGAAATTGCAGTAGAAGGAGGTTCTGAAGCGGAAAATGAATAGTTTGTTTTCATCACAAGGAAAGAGTAGGGATTCATATTATACTCTCAAACATTTATACTCTCAAACTTCTAACACCACCCGGTCAAAAATTCGTTGAATTTTCGCTACTCCTCAGAAGGAGATGAAGGACCAGGTATGGAATTGTTATCGGCATAGAATTGTTATCGGTATAGAATAGTTGTGGAATAGATAAAATATACCCTCAAACCCTCATACACTAAAACTCTCAAACTCTTAGTTCGAACCTCAAAACAAAAAAAATCTCCACTATAAAAATCAAACAAAAAAACTGATATATTTGTCTGTAGTAAAAACAGATCGTATATGGAAAATGTATTTGACGCAAAAGATGCTCAAAACTATATTGATAGAATAAACAGACTGGTGGAAGATACTCATGGATTATGGGGAAAAATGACGGTGGATCAGATGTTGGCGCACTGTAGTATCACATATGAAATGGTATATGAACCGGAAAAACATAAAAAACCGGGATCTATTGCAAAATTTATTCTTAAAACTTTTGTGAAATCTAAAGTAGTAGGTGAAAAAGCCTATCCGAGGGATTCTCCAACAGCACCTCAATTTTTAGTGTCCGGAAGAAAAAACTTTGAAGAAGAAAGAAAAAGATTGATTGGTTTTATCCAAAAGACCCAGCAATTAGGAGCTGAAGCTTTTGATGGCAAAGAATCTTTCTCTTTCGGAAAATTAAAAGCTCAGGAATGGAACAATATGTTTGCAAAGCATCTTAATCATCACCTGGCTCAATTCGGAGTTTAAAAAATCACACTATGAAAAAATTTTTATTACTCTTCATTCTGGCAACCAATTTTGTGTTGGCACAGATGCCTAATATTTCAAATATATGGCTGAATAATAGTAAACCTTATATCGGAACCATTGGAAATAAGGGACAGGAACTGAAGCTTAAGATTACGATTTCTGAACAGAATAAAAAGAATGATCAGCAGTATTTTGTTTCAGGATACTCTCTTGTAGATACTAATTATACCAAATGGGAAGGAACAATTACCATTTCAAAATATAAAGATTCTAAAAGACAGGGAACTGTATTTGGAGAATACGAACTGGCTGAAGAGAATAAAGGAAAACATTCGGGCATTTTTAAAGGCCGATTCGTTTATAACTTTAAATGGAACAGGAAAACTGAAAAAGTGGAAGGGCAGTATATTCAATTGATCGGTGACTGGAAAAGCTATGATGGAACCCTTGAGTTCAAAACACATCTGAAAAACCAGTAATCCCAAACGAAGACTTGTTCTTAGATATACAATTGATTAATAAAACAATAACTTACATCAACTTTAAAATATGAAATTAGGAGCCTTTTCAATCAGTCTTAGTGTAAAAGACCTTCAAAAGTCCAAAGATTTTTATGAAAAACTGGGCTTTGCAACGATGGCCGGAGCTACAGAGCAAAATTATCTCATCATGAAAAACGGATCTACTTTGATAGGACTGTTCCAGGCAATGTTTGATGGTAATATGCTGACTTTTAATCCGGGATGGGATGAAAATGGCCAAAATCTTGAATCCTTTGACGATGTACGCGAAATCCAGAAACGTTTAAAGGAGAGTGAAGTAGAAATTGATAAAGAAGCTGATGAAAACACTTCAGGGCCTGAGCATATCTACCTGAAAGATCCGGATGGAAATATGATCCTAATCGATCAACACAGATAAACAGAATTCAAAATAAATTAAAACTTAACTAAAAAAAACAATCATGGCATCAGTAAACGTTTATTTAACATTCAATGGGAATTGCAGAGAAGCATTCGATTTCTATAAATCGGTTTTCGGAGGAGAATATCCTTATATCGGAACTTTCGGAGAAATGCCTCCCATGGAAGGAAAAGAGGTTCCAGAAGAAGATAAGAACAGAATCATGCACGTTACCCTTCCTATTTCCAAGGAAACGGTATTAATGGGAAGTGATACCGGGGGAGAATGGGCTTCCGACTTTAAAAAAGGAAACAATTTTTCAATTTCTATCAATGCGGAATCCAAAGCAGAAGCAGAGAAATTATTCAATGGTCTTTCTGCGGATGGACACGTAACAATGCCATTGGCAGATACTTTCTGGGGTGCTTACTTTGGAATGTTTACCGATAGATTCGGGATCAACTGGATGGTTAATTACGATGATCCTGCTAAAATGCAGCAACATCCATAAGATTTATATTTTGTATCTGAAATATAGTTATAAGTTACCGGCAGTCATCCTGCCGGTTTTTTATTTGATATTATATTTGCATCCCGAAAATTTTTAAATTTGATATAGAAACAATAATAATTAATTAAAAATAGAATGATGAAATTTACCCTTGAAGATATTAAAACTGAGCATCAAAAAGTAAAAAGTGGAGCCGATTTCCCTCAATATATTAAAGCGATTAAAGAACTTGGTGTTTCTCACTATATAACGTATGTGGAGGATGGAAAGACAGAATATTTTGATACCCATAATCAATCTGCCCAAACAACAGG
Organism: Chryseobacterium sp. G0162; assembly: GCF_003815715.1. NCBI lineage: Bacteria > Pseudomonadati > Bacteroidota > Flavobacteriia > Flavobacteriales > Weeksellaceae > Chryseobacterium > Chryseobacterium sp. G0162. The sequence continues at coordinate 4,372,935 of NZ_CP033922.1, forward strand.
TAAGTATGATAAACTTGGTGTTTCTGAAAAGGTGAATCTTGACCATTTTAAAACAAGATTAAAACTTCACCAGCAGGGAGGTACAGATTATATGACATTCTGTAAAGACTGTGCAGAAAATGGAATTGAAGGTTGGAAAATGGATCTGAATGCAATGACTTGTACTTACTTTGATAAAGAACGAAGAGATCTCTTAATAGAGCAGATTCCGGGGTAAAATAGTTGGAATTTGGTTAAAATGTCAGATTTAAAGTTGCTTACTATAAAACCTTGATTGTGTTAACTAAAAAATATCGTTTGCGATTATTGATTTAAATTATTAATTTTGTTAAAAACGATAGATAATAGTAATTGATAAGCATGAGAAAGGTTTTTACGAAGTTGGCATTCACGGTATTGAGTTTGGGGTCCGTTCTTACATGGGCGCAAAAAAATGATTTGGGTGCATGGTATATGTATTTTGGGAATAATAAAATCAGTAAAAAACTAAACTGGCATAATGAAGTTCAGTATAGAAATTTTGATGCTATTGGGGATCTGGAACAGCTTCTGATCCGCACCGGAATTGGATATGATCTGACAGAAAATAATAATAACGTATTGCTAGGATATGGATTTATTTTGAGTCAGCCTTATGTAAATGGTGATAAAAAGGAAAATATAGAACACAGAATTTTCCAACAATATATTACCAAGCAGAAGTTCGGACGTTTTAATCTTCAGCATCGTTATCGTTTGGAAGAACGCTTTCTGGAAGATGATTTTAGAATGAGATTTCGTTATATGTTAGGATTGAATATACCGATCACTCAAAAGGAAATGCTGCCGAAAACATTGTATGCATCTGTATATAATGAGATTTTCCTCCATTTCAATAGTCCTACTTTCGATAGAAACAGAGTTTATGGGGCATTGGGCTATGTCATTAACAAAAACATGCGGATTGAAGCCGGTTATATGAATCAGATTCAGGAAAACAGGAATAGAGGACAGATTCAGATTGGTTTTTATAACAATATACCGTTTACCAAAAACTGATTGTAACCGTTTCTGCTGAATGCGCTGATGAAAACCATTATTTGAAACTATTAAATAATTAACACAAAAATAACACATAATGCATTCAGGAAAAAGATTTGGAGCGCGCGAATTCATCAATTGGACACGGCGCAGTATTTATGCTTTAATCGTATTGGCAGCTATTCCTACGATTCTTTATTTTTTAGGTTGGAAATTTCTTTCCGTGCCCTGGCAACCTATTGCGATCATGGGAACAGCGGTTGCTTTTATCGTAGGATTTAAAAATAATGCAAGTTACAGCAGGCTTTGGGAGGCAAGACAGATTTATGGAGCGATCATCAATGACAGCCGTAGCTTTGGATATATTCTAAGAGACTCCCTTATTGTAAAAGATTCACATAAAGTAAAAGAAATGTTCCTTCGTCATTATGCATGGCTTACAGCACTAAGATTCCAGCTTAGAGAACCAAGAGCCTGGGAGAATACAGGATCTGCACAGTTTGATGAATATGCTAAAAAGTATGATATTCCGGAACGGCTTTCAAAACTGGATGATGAACTGAAGAAATACCTTTCAGATACAGAACTTCAATATATTCTGGGTAAGAAAAACAGGGCAACTCAATTGATGGCCTGCCAAAGTAAAGAATTGTCTGAAGCTTATGAAAAAGGAGAAATTAATGATTTTCAGTGGACACAGATCAATCAGCAGTTGGTGAAATTTACCGACAGTCAGGGAAAAGCAGAAAGAATTAAGAACTTTCCTTATCCAAGGAACTTTTCTTCCATTACCACTTATCTTTTGTTGTTGTTTATTGTATTTGTTCCTTTTGGGTTGTTGAAGGAATTTGATAAACTAGGTGAAGGTTCTGTGGTTGAAGGATGGACAATTTGGTTCAATATTCCTTTCTCCTTATTGGTAACATGGTGTTTTCATACCTTAGACAGTGTAGGAGAGGCATCCGTGAATCCTTTTGAAGGAAGCGCCAATGATGTTCCTATTACCCAGATCAGCCGTACCATTGAAATTGATATGAGAGATATGCTGGATGAAACCGATCTTCCGCCGGCAATTACTCCCAAAAATAATATTGTCCTTTAAAACCCTTATGGATCGAACTCTGCGTTATCTGCAAAATCTGCGTGAGCCTTGTTAAGAAAATAAACCTATAAGGTTGAAACAAAATAATTAAAAATAATACTTAAAAAAACGAAATCAAATGATTCACAGCTATGTTATAATATCCATTGTAGTCTTATTGTCTGTAATGATATTAGTAATGATAGGGCAAAAATTGAAAGTAGCTTATCCGATCTTTCTTGTAATTGCAGGATTGCTCATCAGTTTTGTTCCGGGAATGCCTCGTGTAGAAATAGAACCGGATCTTGTTTTTCTTATTTTTCTTCCACCCATATTATTTGAAGCCGCATGGTTTACGTCATGGCAGGATTTTCATAAATGGAGAAAACAGATCTTTTCCATGGCTTTTGGATTGGTGTTTTTAACATCAATAGTCGTTGCGTACCTTTCATCTTCTATTATTCCTGGGCTTACTGTAGCAATGGGATTCTTATTGGGTGGCGTAAATTCTCCACCGGACGCTGTAGCGGCTACTTCCGTATTGAAGCATATGAAAATCCCTAAAAAGATCACCAATATCCTTGAAGGAGAAAGTTTAATTAACGATGCATCCAGTTTAATTGTATTTAAATTTGCCCTTGCAGCCGTTATTTCAGGGCAGTTTATCTGGAGAGATGCCGTTCAGGATTTCTTTACTATGGCGATTGGAGGAATTGCAGTAGGAGTCGCAGTTGGCCTTCTGTTCGGAGCTTTGTTGAGGATTATTCCTACGAATTCTAATATTGATACTGTTATCACACTGATCGTTCCTTACATTATGTATGTTGGAGCAGAACACTTCCATTTTTCAGGAGTTTTAGCTGTGGTTGCAGGTGGATTGCTAATGTCTTATAATTCCCATTGCTACCTGAGTCACACCTCAAGAATTCAATCCGGAAATGTATGGAGTGTTCTGATATTTTTGATGAATACCATCATTTTTATCCTCATCGGTCTTGAATTGCCAATTGTTGTGGAGGGACTGACAGATTATACTGTTTCAGAAGGAATTTTCTACAGTGTGGTTATAGGCGGAGCGATTATCGGAACAAGAATAGTATACAGTTATGCGTTGATGTACTTCCCACGGCTTTGCTCTAAAGAATTAAGATTAAAGGTCCCGAAACCGGATTGGCGCGAACCTTTTATCATCAGTTTTGCAGCGATGAGAGGGGTGGTTTCATTGGCGGCAGCATTGTCTATTCCAGCATTTCTACCTAATGGAGATGCTTTTCCACACCGTAATATCATTTTATTTGTCACTTTCGTTATCATCTTAATTACCTTGGTAGGTCAGGGATTATTGCTCTCTCCAATCCTGAAATTATTAAACATTCAGGATGCAGGAAGTGAGTTGCCGGAAGAAAAACAGGAAGTTATTCTCATGCGTAAGCTTAAAGAAACGGCTTTGCATAAATTGGAAAATGATTTTTCTGAATTGGCAGTATCCAACAGTCTTGTCCGTCATCAAAAACATAAACTGGAAAACGAAATGATGTTGATGGCTGATAAAGCCCAATGTATGGCTTCTACCGGAGATTATGTAACGGCCATCAATGAAAATAAAGATGTTTTGCGCCAGGTGATTCAGGCACAGAGAAACGAATTACATAGAATGAAAAAAGAGAAAATATTTGACGATCACGTAATGAGAACCATTGAAATGCAGCTGGATTTTGATGAAGCAAAAATTACCGGATTTTCTCATTGATGCTATGGGATGTTTACAATAAAGTAAAATTAAACCACAGAAGTCACAAAAGGATTTAAACTAAGTCTAAAATTAAGGTTAACTTGCATAAAATGCACAAAGTGAAAATCTACAGATTTTTAAAACTTAAGTGCTCTTTTCAATAGTAAGAATATTAACTTTAAAATAACTTAAGTGTTAAGATTCTTTTGTGACTTTTATCGTTAAAATAATTGAGTTAAAGTTTAGTAATATGAATACACCAATCACCGTCCAATACAAAATAAATGCTCCCATCGATAAGATTTGGGAAGCATTGACAGATAAGAATGAAATGAAGTCCTGGTATTTTGATATTAAGGATTTTGAGCTTGAAGTAGGAAAAGTATTTAATTTTTACGAACCCGGAGGCGAAAATAAATACCATCATCAAGGTGAAATTCTTGAAATTCTTCCTAACCAAAAATTAAAGCATACCTGGTCCTATCCTGATTTTTCAGATTTGAAAACTACTGTAACATGGGAATTGCAACCAGAAGATAACGGAACTTTGGTCAAATTAACCCATGAAGAAATTGAAAACTTTAAAGAGTTGGGAGAAGGTTTTTCAAGAGAAAATTTTACCGGAGGCTGGAACTCCATTGTAGGCCAGAGTTTGAAAGAATATTTAGAAAAATAAAAGAATGATAGCATTAGAGTCTTTTCATATTAATGATGCGTCAGCATTGATTTCAAATATTAAAGATAAAAAAGCCCTTCTGCAGTTTGCCGGGCCTATGTATCGCTTTCCTTTAACCAAAGATCAGCTTGAAGTAGATTTGTCTGATGAAAACAGGACGCTATTCAAGATAATTGATGTAGAAAATCAAAATACAATCGGTCATGCCCAAATATTTCTAAAAGATGAAACATTTCTGTTGGGAAGAATTTTAATATGGGATGAGAATAACAGGGGAAAAGGGTATGGCAAAAAGGTGATGCAGGAACTTCTGAAGTATGGATTCAGTCATTTAAACAGAGAACTGGCGGAACTGAATGTCTACGACTGGAATACCGGAGCCATTGAATGTTACAAAAAAGTAGGCTTTGTTATTGATCCGGCTGTAAAGAATGAAGCGAAAATTGATGATGAAACCTGGGTTTCAATTAATATGAAGATTCACAGAGATACTTTTCAATTATAGAAGTTATGAGCAGATTTACTGGATTTCGACCCATGCTTTGGACGGAAAACCTCGATGAAACTATAGGTTTTTATTTGCATATTCTCGGTTTTGAGCTATTAGCCAGAAATGATGACTGGCATTGGGCATCCCTGAGAAAAGATGAGGTGTATATCATGCTTGCTTTACCCAATAAACATGAGAATACTGTGACCATTGGTTTTACAGGATCATTTTATTTTAATGTAAATAAAGTAGATGAATTATGGGAACATCTTAAAACAAAGGCAAAAATCTGTTATGAAATTGAAACTTTTGAATGGGGAATGAGGGAATTTGCAGTGTACGATAACAACGGATATATCCTACAATTTGGTGAACCTATGGATAATATTGGCAATACGGAATAAAATTTGCTATTTTTGGGGAAATATTTAGAAAGTCAATGAAAAAAAATATAATAGCGGGTTTCGCAGCAATTTTACTACTGGCATCTTGTAATAAGGATAAGGAAATTCTTGATACATTAAACACTTATAATAATTCAATGATGGCAAAAGGATATCATTTCGGTGATAAACTTCAACTTCCGAAAGAAGTAACGGAAAATGCAGAAAGCGTGACCATCAGTTTTGGAGATAAGGAAACAACAGATTTAACGATTGATCCTAAGTTTTTTACATTAGGAGATAATGCCGTTACTTTTAATATCAAAACCAAAGGTGGAGAAACCTTGAATCAGGATGCTACCATCAATGTATTTGCAAAAAATCCTGAAAAAAATATTGCTTACCAGATTGTAGCAGAATATCCTCATGATCCTAAAAACTTTGTACAGGGATTCCAGGCTGAAGGAAATACGATCTATGAAAGTGACGGTCAGAATGGGTCTTCGCAGATCTTAAAATATACATTGGGAACCACTACACCACTTGCGTCTACTAAACAGGCTCCGGAAGATTTTTCAGAAGGAAGTACGATTGTAGGAGATAAAGTATATCAATTGACCTGGCAGAGTAAAAAAGGATATATTTATGATAAAAGTTCTCTTAAATTACTTTCGGAATTTGCTTATCCGAACGTATTGGGTGAAGGTTGGGGATTGACGTATGACGGGAAAAGCCTGATTGCTTCAGACGGAAGTAAACTTTTATACTTTCTTGATCCTAATGATCCATCAAAACTAATCAAATATATTGCTGTAGCGGGAAGTTCACAAGCATACGACCAGCTAAACGAGCTGGAATTTCACAACGGATTCCTGTATGCGAATGTATGGCAAAAGCCAATCATTCTGAAAATTAACCCTACAACCGGAGAAGTAGTTGGGACATTTGATTTTACAGAAATTGCAAAACAAAACACCAAAGGAACAGATGATGTTCTGAATGGAATTGCTTTCAAAGGAGAAAATATGCTGGTAACAGGAAAGAACTGGCCGAAGATTTATGAAGTTGTTATTAAATAAGAAAAGTTTCATAACAATTTCTATTCGAATAAAATAAAGTGTAAATTGGTAGCGTTCCGTGAGGAGCGCTATCTTAGTAAAAGAATTTTGAGATTAATCTATCTGATATGCATTTTCATTTTCTGTTCCTCTGCGGCACAGAACGTTCTTCCTTTGGATACTTTGAAGTTGAAAGAGGCCAAAGATATGTTAGCCGATGATTATGGAAACCTGTATATCTATAAAAATAAAGACTTTAGTTTTACCAAATATGATTCTTTAGGGAAACAGATTGGGAAAATGATGCTTACTGTTCCTTATAAGGTCCAAACGGTACAAAATCCTTTGACCGTGCCTTTATTTTCGGAAAATGCCCAGGAAATGAAATTTGTAGACCAGAATATGAATGAAATCCAAAGAATTGATTTCAAACAGAAATTTGGTTTTATCAGAATGGCCTATGCTGAAGATCTACAGCAGTTATGGTTATTAGATGACAGTACAAAACGCTTGATACAGTACAATTTCAGAAATGATACCACCATCAATTCATTTCCTTTTGATATCAGTTTCGAGGATCTGATGGATCTTTTGGTGTATGAAACCAAAGTGTATGTTCTCACCAAAAAGCATATCAGAATTTATAATCTGAAGTTTGAAAAACTATTTGAAGCGCCGGTGGATAATGGAAAACGTTTCAGACGGGAAAATGATAATATTTTGGTGGTTGCCAATAATTCTATCTTAAAATATGTTCCGGAGAAAGGAATGAGTGTGGTTTTTGATGACCCCGATGCACAAATTGTGGATAAAAACATCCTTTCTTATTTTGAAATCAAGGGGAACAAACTCTATCTTTACAACCTTGAAAGAGTAAAGAAAGCCAGACAGCAAAAACAACAGGAAGCTGAACTTCAGATCATCGAGCAATCTACCGGAAAACCCGTGGAGAATGGCAAAGAAACATCCAATGAAAATGGAACAGAAAAGAAGACTTCTGACCATACGTTGGAACAGTTGATTGAAGAAACTTCCGAAGTTCAGGCAACAGGCGTAGAAAAGCTTATCAATTAATCAGTAAATACAAGGAAAAAGAATTATGCATATTGCAGTTACAGGAAACATTGGAGCAGGAAAAACAACTTTAACTACGATGCTTTCTAAGCATTACGGATGGGATGCACAGTTTGAAGACGTAGATCACAACCCTTATCTGGAGGATTTTTATTCAGATATGAGCAAGTGGAGCTTTGCGCTGCAGGTATATTTTCTGGGAAGCAGATTCCGTCAGGTAAAAGAGATCAGAGAAAGCGGTAAAAATATTATTCAGGACCGTACTATTTATGAAGATGCACATATCTTTGCAGAGAACCTTAATGATATGAACCTTCTTTCCGACAGGGATTTCAATAATTATTCATCTGTTTTTGATCTGATGAAATCTTTTGTTTCGGCACCGGATCTTTTAATTTACTTAAAATCCGACGTTCCGAATCTGGTTAAGAAAATCTACAAAAGAGGACGCGAATATGAAGCATCCATCAGTATTGAATATCTTTCAAAGTTGAATCAGAAATATGAAAAATGGATTTCCAATTATACAGAAGGAAAACTATTAATTATAGAAGTAGATAATTTAGATTTCGTTGAAAAACCTGAGGATTTTGGATTGATTTTGGAAAAAATTGAAACAGAATTGCACGGATTGTTTTAACATACTTTTATCAGAACATTAAGACAACATCCATTGAATTCTTATTAAATTTGTGAGAAGCAAGTTTAATTTATTAAAATAATTAGAAATGTTAGTGAAAGTTTTACATAACGGAAACTGTTCAAAATCCAATGCAGTTTTGGAATATCTTGATGAAAACGGAGTTCATTTCGAGATCATTAATATTATTGAAGACCCACTAAGTGTTCTGGAGATCAAAACCGTATTGAAGAAGCTGAATCAGAGCGTTTTTCATATCATTCGAAAGACAGATAAACTGTATGTTGAAGAGTATGCAGATAAGAATTATTCGGAAGAAGAATGGATTAAAATTCTGTCTGAAAACCCTTCTCTGATACAAAGACCTATCTTGGTAAAAGGTTCAGTAGCCATGTTGGGAAGGCCTATTGAGAATGTAAAGTTCTTTATTGAGAAATAATAAAAATATATAAAAACTGCGGCTGTTTCTTACGAAACAGCCGCAGTTTTATTTGTACATAACTTTTTATTCTCTAATAAAAAGACCATCATTTCTGACAGCCTTTTTTTATTTTACAATAGAATAACGCCTTCTATTTTTGCTACTTCTTGATAAATTTTCACTACCTGATTGGCATCTAAAACAAATGCATTGATGTTGCAGGCTGTGTATTTTCCATTTTTGCTTTCGCGGTTCCCTAATGTAAATTTAATACCATCAAAAACCTTGTAAATTTCAGTAAGTTTTGATTGGTCTGTAGGAATAATAAATTTAAATAAATAATCCTCAGGAAAATCATGATGACCTTCCAGTTTCTCCTTTAAAGATTTATAGAAATCTTCAGGACTTGCGTGTTGATTTCCTTGTAATATGTCCATCTGCGGTTCTTAATATTATATAAATATAATGAAATTTTTCCTATTTTCCAAATGGCCCAAGCAGCGATTTGGAGTTCTGGTGTTCGTAATCTTCAATGATATTGAAGAGTCCTGCAACCAGTTGTTCAGAAGCTAATTGGCTCAATCCACCTGAGTTTACAGTATTTTTATTTCCTCCTAAAAGATTTCCCAGGAAATTACTGCCGGATAAAGCGGTATTAATTGTTTTTACGATCCCATATTCGTTAAGTTTCTCATCTACCTTCGGGGCAATAGCTGCAATTAGTTGTTGAGATGTTTTTTCTTTCAGAATTTGTGTGGCAGTCGTTCCCTCAATGATTCGGGTTACATCCTGAGCATTTAAACTGTTTACTGCACCTTGCAGAATAGGCCTTGAAGTGTTTACCGTATACGCAGCAGCCTGTGCAATATAATCTCTTTCTTTAGCAACTAATGACGGAGCAATTTTTTCCAGCATAGAGTTAATATCTCTAAGCTCTTTCGGAAGTGCCTTGTCTACCATATTGTTCTGTAGAAAGGCTTCTTTATTGGTGTAGATCCCCATTCCTTTATCAATACCATTGAGTAGCATTCTTTTAATAATGGAAAGTCCCATGTCACTTGTGGCCAATGTCGTACAGGATTGTACAGTGGTGGTAATAACAGCACCGGTTCCTATAATAAGAGCGGCTGCAATAATATATTTTTTCATTGATCTTTTTATTGCTTTTTTCAAAAACTGCACCAAAGGTAAATACTATTTTGTATTTAACAAAATATTAATGATTAGTGAATTATTTGGTGATTTTTTTTGTTTAAAATATAATTTAATGATTGAAGATATGATATTAAATTGATGGTTATTTTGGTTTTTGATTTGCGTAATGTGATTAAATTGAAGTTTTTTATATATAAAAATGTAAATTTTTTGAATTTTTAAGATATGTTAACATGTTTCGGTTTTTTTTCTATTTTTGGCTAATGTCTTCATTTGAGAAATTGAATGCTTCGAAATGAGACAATGTTGAAAATCTGATTGTACGAATAAAATTGAAACTATATGAAACAAAGTAATTTGAAATATTCATGTCTCATTGCGGTTCTATACTTCGGTATGAATGTCAATGCTCAGACACAACCTAAAGATACGGCTGCTAAAGAGCAGAAGATCGAAGAGGTGGTTCTGATAGGATATGGATCTCAGAAAAAAGAAAACGTGACCGGTAGTATCGGAGTCGTTTCTGCTAAAGATTTAGCTAATAAACCTAACGCCAATCCCCTGAGTTCTATACAAGGAAAAGTAGCAGGGGTGCAGATATTAAATTCCGGGGCACCGGGAGGCTCACCCAGAGTAGATATCAGAGGTATTGGATCACTGACAGGTAAAACTGTCTTTATTGTAGATGGAATGATTACCGATGATATTTCTTTCTTAAGTCCTCAGGATATTGAATCTATGAGTGTATTGAAAGATCCTTCGAGTTTGGCCATTTATGGAGCAAGAGCGTCCAATGGTGCTGTAATCATTAAAACTAAAACAGGAAGAGGGAAAAAACCGGTTTTCAATTTTAACTCCTATTTAGGAATTAAAACCGTAACGAATGTTCCTAAGATGGTTAATTCAGATCAATATTTACAGTTGTATAATGAGAAACTTATCAATGATAAGGCGAAAGATCCTGTATTTTTAGACAGGTCATCATATCCTGCTGATACAGATTGGTTTAAAGAAATTTTTAGAACAAGTATTATTAATTCTAATGATATTTCTGCGTCAGGAGCTCTTGGAAAACTGAATTATTACGTAAGTGCAGGGAATCTACAGGATGAAGGAAACCTGGCAGCAGGGCAAGGAATTAATTCAGGAAGTGGATTTAACAGATTTACGACCAAAGTGAACCTGAGTTATAAAATTACTGATCACATTACAATCGGAAATAATTTCACTTTTTCCAAAATGCGTACTGATGTTGTGCTTAATACTTTGTTGGATGCTTATTCATCGCCTCCAGTATATGCTCCCATCAATCCAACAACAGGGGATTATCAGTATTTTAGTCTGGCTAAAGTCCCTAACTCCAGAGCAAAAATGGATTTATTCAGATCTCAAATTAGAGATCAGAGATTGTTAAATAACATTTGGGGGGAATATAAATTTTTAAAAGATTTTACATTACGAATCAGTTATAGTACAGATAATATCAATTCAAATAAGTATGAGTATACTCCAACATTTGGATATGTTCCTGTAGCAGACCAAAAACCAAATAAATTAATAACAAGAGATTCCAGAACTAGAAATTATATTTGGGATAATACATTAAGCTGGAAGAAGGACTTTGGAAAACATAATTTAGAATTATTAGCAGGTTTTTCCAGAACAAGAAACTCCTACTCTCAAGCCTATGCTGAAGCGTTAAATGTAAACTATAACGGAAATAATACTTCTTTGGATATTTCTAAAGGAACAGACATTTATCGAACAGATTTTGAATTAGGAGGTAGAGATGTTGTTCCATACCAGGATAGAATTCAATCGTTTTTTGGAAGGGTTAATTATGATTATGATGGAAAATATTTAGTGAATGCTTCAGTTCGTAGAGATGGAACATCTAAATATTCTGCCAATGACAGATCTCGTGTATTTCCTGCAATAAGTGCTGGATGGGTGATTTCCAGAGAAAACTTTATGAATGAGCAGAATGTTGTTAATCTATTAAAATTAAGAGCAAGCTGGGGTAAATTAGGAAATCCGGATGTACAGAGAGCCTATACATTAAATACGACTATCCTGGATGCGGGTGCCTATTTCGGAAATTCCGGATATCCTGCACAAACAATAGACAGGGTGATAGATCCAAATATTGGTTGGGAAACCACTACAGGTAAAGATTTTGGATTGGAAATGGCTATGTTCAATAATAAACTGAAAATCGATGCTACTTATTTTGATAAGGATACCAAGGATGTAGTATATGGTATTGTTCAAGGAACAGTTTCTGGTGCTTCTAACTGGAATAATTATGTTACCAATGCTTATTCTTTTAATAATAAAGGATTTGAATTTTCAGTCAGCTATGATGCTAAGATCAATGATCATATAAAGTTTGGCATCTATGGGAATATGACTACACTTAAAAACAAAATTACTTCTGTAGCTAATAATTCTTATTTAAATGCAGGAGCAAGTCTATTTGGTAACTCAATCATAAGGCTAGAAGAAGGACAGGCGGTAGGTTCGTATTATGGATATCAGGTAGTAGGCATTTTCCAGAATCAGGCAGAAGTAAATGCCTCTGCTGTTCAGAACGGAGCACAAGCTGGAGGATTTAAATTTGCAGATCTTGACGGAAATGGTGTAATAGACGTGAGAGATAAAACATTTTTAGGAAGTCCTATTCCTAAAGGAACTTATGGATTCGGGTTGAATATGAATATATACGATTTTGACTTCGCTATTGATTTTCAAGGTGTTTTTGGTAACAAAATTTACAACTACAACCGAGAGCAGCGTTATGGAAACGAAAGCTGGGATCTGGATTTCTATAATAATAGATGGCATGGGGAAGGAACATCCAATATGTATCCAATGGCAACCAATAACCAGGCTATTATTTTACCCAATAGTTTCTATGTAGAAGATGGCAGTTACATCAGAATCAGAAATATTCAAGTAGGGTATAATTTACCTACATCATTTGCAAAATCAATGTCTATTACCAAATTAAGATTATATGTAAGTGCTCAAAACCCTTGGACTAGCTTTAAATATAACGGATTCTCACCTGAAATCTTAAATACCGACAGAGTACAAATGGGTGTGGATAATAACATCTATCCGATTTCAGCTATTTATACTGTTGGGCTTAATTTAACATTTTAACAAGAAAGAATTATGAAAAAGATATTTTTATCAATCGCATTATTATCACTTGCAGCAAGTTGTAATGATTATTTAGATATAAAACAAGAAGGATATACGGAGGCAGCATCATTCTTCAAAACGCAAGAGGATGCCATACAGGCCACAAGTGCTATCTATAGCTTTCTGAGGAGTTGGGAAAATTCGGCTTTTCCATATCAGTTTGTATTTGGAGTACCGGCAGATGATGTGGTTAAAGGCTCTAACCCCGGAGATGCTTCTTTTATCAATGTATATGATAATTTTACTTATACCGTTAGTGATGAAGGGATAAGAGGGTATTGGATCGGGCAATGGCAAGGTCTAAACAGCTGTAATCAGGTGATTACCAATGTTCCGAAAATTGATATGGATTCAGCGCTAAAAACAAGATTGGTTGCTGAAGCAAAAATGCTGAGAGCATACCTGTATTTTAACTTAGTAAGAATATATGGTGGTGTTCCTATTTTTGACGGGCTTCAGAGTAATTATAAAGTTCCTAGAAACTCAGTAGAAGAGGTGTATAACTTTATTATTTCTGATCTTACCAGTGCAGCAGAAATTCTTCCTCAGACTTATCCTGCTTCAGATTTGGGAAGAGTAACAAAAGGTGCGGCATTAGGTTTACTTGCCAAAGTATATCTTTATAAAAAAGACTGGCAAAAAGCATATGATACCTCTAACCAGGTAATGGCGATGGGGTATGACTTGGATCCTGATTTCAATCATGTGTTCAGACCATCAGGTGAATTTGGTAAAGAATCTGTTTTTGAAGTCAACTGTGACTGTATACCTCCACTGAAGGGAAGCCAGTATGCAGAAGTACAGGGCGTAAGGGATCAGTTTGGTTGGGGTTTCTTTACTCCTTCCAACTCACTTGAAAATGCCTTTGAACCTGGTGATATCAGAAAAGAACTTACCATTTTAAGAAACGGAGAAACGACCCCAGAGGGAGATTTAATTGCAATGGGTGATGCTCAATCAGTGACTACCTATAACCAAAAAGTTTATGTACCAAAAGCATTGAATAAGAGTGCTTGTGGGTATGGATCTATTCAGAATATTAGAATATTAAGATTTGCAGAAATTCTTCTAATCAATGCAGAGGCGGCTAACGAATTAGGAAATACCTCGGTAGCTACTACAAATCTTAATCGAGTAAGAACCAGAGCCAAACTGGCAGGAACTACAGCTTCAACACAAATAGCTCTTAGAGCTGCAATCTGGAATGAACGTAGAGTAGAATTAGCGATGGAAGGAGATCGTTTTGTAGATCTTGTAAGAACAGGACAAGCAGCTACGGTTCTTGCCCCTTATGGATTCAAAACAGGGAAAAATGAATTGTTCCCAATTCCATTTGATGCTATTACTGAAAGTGCCGGAGTGTTTACACAAAACCCAGGATATTAACATATAACCATAAACTAGAGGAGAGTGAAAATTCTCCTCTAATTTTATAACCCATAACCCGATACCAATGAAAAGGACCCTATTATCAATTGCCGTAACTTCTTTATTCTTTACTTTTTCTTGTAAAAATGCTCAGGTTTCCAAACCGGAAATTGTAAAAAATAATGGAGTGAAAAGCACCATTACTGATGAGCAGCTGATGGATCAAGTACAGAAAGATGCCTTAAAGTACTTCTGGGAGTATGCAGAACCTAATTCTATGTTGGGAAGAGAGCGTTACCATGAAGATGATATCTATCCGGATCATGATAAGCATGTTATCACAACCGGAGGTTCAGGATTTGGATTAGCGACTTTATTGGTAGGAGTAGAGAGAGGATTTGTTCCAAGAAAAGAAGTTGTGAAAAGATTAACCCATATCATGGATTTTTTGGCAAAAGCAGATCGCCACAAAGGGGCTTGGTCACATTGGATCAATGGAGAAACGGGTAAGACAGTTCCTTTTGGAAAGAAAGATAACGGCGGAGATCTTGTAGAAACAGCATTCCTTACTTCAGGAATATTAATGGTTCGTGAATACTTTAAAAATGGAAATACTGAAGAAAAAGCTTTAGCTGCAAAATGTGATGAACTTTGGAAAGGAATTCAATGGAACTGGTACACCAAAGGAGGTGAAAAGGTGTTGTACTGGCACTGGTCACCGGAATACCAATGGGAAATGAACTTTCCACTGGAAGGATATAATGAATGTTTAATTACCTATATTCTTGCTGCATCTTCACCTACCTACTCAATTGATGCTGAAACTTATTATAAAGGCTGGACCAGAAACGGGACCTACCTTACCAACAAAACAAAATACGGATTACCTCTTTATGTAAAGCACAACTATGCCGAGGAATACGGCGGGCCACTTTTCTGGGCTCAATATTCATATATCGGGCTTGATCCTACAGGATTATCCGATAAACTGGTGAAAAACTACTTTGATATTAATAAAAATCAAACCCTTATTGATTATAAATACTGTGTTGAAAACCCAAAACAATGGAAAGGCTACGGTCCAAACTATTGGGGGCTAACAGCCGGCTATACAAGAAATGAGGACGGAAGTACTGGCTATACAGCGCACATGCCAAGTAATGATAATGGAGTTATAACTCCTACGGCAGCGTTAAGCAGCTTCCCATACACTCCAAAAGAATCCATGGACTTTCTGAGGTTCATCTATACTCAGAAACCTGAATTTATTGGTTCAGCAGGTCCTTATGATGCAACTTCCATCAATTATAACAACTGGTTTACTCCAAGGTATCTGGCTATTGACCAGGGTACGATAGCACCCATGATTGAAAATTACAGAACCGGTTTCCTTTGGAAGCTATTCATGAATGCTCCGGAAATACAACAAGGCTTGAAGAAACTAAACTTCCAGTCACCAAAATATGGAATCAAATAGATCTTTCTTATTAGTTTCAAGTACATGAACAAATTTTATTTGTGAATTAATGGCTATTAAGAGAATCAATTCAATAGAAACGGGTTTTAGCCTGTTTAAATAAAAAAAATCCATCCAATGGCTTTAGCCAAAACCTGAATAACAATATGAAATTAAAATTAAAGCATATCCCTCTTTTATTGCTGCCATTCTCTTTACAACTGAATGCTCAGGAGATAAAAGCAGAACTGAACAAAGAGTTTAAACGACAGGAGAAAATGTCCTATATACTGGATTATCCTAAAAACACAAAAGGAAATGTTCCATTAATCGTTTTTCTGCATGGTTCTGGAGAAAGAGGAAATAACCTTGAACTGGTAAAAGCACACAGCCCGTTTACTTATAAAAATCTGATCAAAGAACCGGTAGCTATTCTGGCCCCACAATGCCCGGCAGATACCTGGTGGGATACGGTTACAGTCTATAATTTGATTAAGGATATTCAGAAAAAATATAAAATTGATGCTTCCAGAATTTATTTGACTGGGCTTTCCATGGGAGGTTGGGGAACTTTAAAGCTGGCGATGGAGCACCCTGAGATGTTTGCAGCAGTTGCTTCAGTTTGTGCACCAACAGATCAGGTGATGACGGCCAATATTCAGCAATTTAAAGACTTGAATATGAAAATATTTCATGGAGGAATGGATGATATTGTATTACCGGAAAATGCTTTCAAATTTTATCAGAAACTTCACCCTGTGAATCCTTCGGCAGAATTAGTGATTTTCCCTAATGATAATCATAACTCATGGGATTCTGCCTATTCAAATCCACAGTTATATGAATGGATGCTGTCTAAAAAGAAAGAAAAATAAATAAGAATATAAGTTTCGGGAAACGAAAGGAACTACATAAAAATCAAAACAATAATATAAGAAGATAGATTTATGAAAAAGTTAATTGTACTTGCAACCCTGGCACTTTCGCCGGTGTTTTCCGCTCAGGAAATGGTAGACAAGCCTGTACAGTCTTATCAGACTGCACAATATCAGGCGAAGAAGAAAGCCTTTGTAGACAATCTTTTATCTAAAATGACGTTAGATGAAAAAATCGGCCAGCTGAACCTTCCCACTTCCGGAGACTTTACTACCGGAATGGCTCAGAGTTCAGATATCGGGAAAAAAGTAGAACAGGGATTAGTAGGCGGATTATTCAATATAAAAGGAGCGGACAAGATTAAAGCGGTTCAGAAGGTTGCTGTTGAAAAAAGCCGTTTGAAAATTCCAATGATCTTCGGAATGGATGTGATCCACGGATATGAAACAACATTTCCAATTCCCTTAGGGCTAGCCGCTTCATGGGATATGAACCTGGTACAGCAGTCTGCAAGAGTAGCAGCAAGAGAAGCCGCTTCTGATGGAATCAACTGGACCTTTTCGCCAATGGTGGATATTTCCCGCGAACCAAGATGGGGAAGGGTTTCCGAAGGTTCCGGTGAAGATCCGTATTTAGGAAGCGAGATCTCAAAAAATATGGTATACGGTTATCAAGGTAAAGACCTGGCTAATGGTACCAATATATTAGCGTGTGTTAAGCACTTTGCATTATACGGAGCTGGAGAATCCGGCAGAGATTATAATACCGTTGATATGAGCCATGTAAGGATGTTCAACGAGTATTTTCCACCTTATAAAGCAGCTGTAGATGCAGGAGTGGCCTCTGTAATGGCTTCTTTCAATGAAGTAGACGGAGTTCCTGCTACAGGAAGCAGATGGCTGCAGACTGAAGTTTTGAGAAATCAATGGAAATTCAAAGGATTTGTAGTAACCGATTATACCGGGATCAATGAAATGGTAGATCATGGAATGGGTGATCTTCAGCAGGTTTCAGCACTGGCTTTAAAAGCAGGAGTTGATATGGACATGGTAGGAGAAGGCTTTTTAACCACGTTAAAAAAATCTCTGTCTGAAGGAAAAGTTACCCAGGCTGAGATTGATATGGCAGCCAGAAGGATCCTTGAAGCAAAATATGACTTAGGGCTTTTTGATAATCCATACAAACACGGAGATGCAAAACTGGCAGCCAAAGAAGTGTACAACCTGGAAAATCGTAATATCGCTAGAAACGTTGCCGCTCAGTCAATGGTTTTACTGAAAAATGAAAACCAGATATTGCCTTTAAAAAAATCAGGAACCGTTGCAGTAATTGGACCATTGGTCAATAACTCCATGAACATGGCCGGAACCTGGAGTGTTGCTACAAAACACAGTGTTTCAGTTAACCTAATGCAGGGACTTCAGGCAAATTATGGTAAAGAAGTAAAATTCCTTTCCGCAAAAGGAGCCAATATCGATTACGATGCAAAATTGGAAGAAATCTATGCTGCTCACGGAAAGAAAACCGATAGAGATAATCGTTCAAAAGAAGAATTGCTAAAAGAGGCGGTGGATGTTGCCAATAAGGCCGACGTTATTGTTTTGGCCATTGGAGAATCTGCAGAAATGAGTGGTGAATCTTCATCAAGGTCAGAAATTACCATTCCTCAGTCTCAGGTTGACCTCTTGAACGAATTGAAAAAGACCGGAAAACCAATTGCAATGATTCTTTTCACGGGTCGTCCATTAGCATTAACAAACGTAAAGGACACTCCTGATGCCATTCTTAATGCATGGTTCCCAGGTTCAGAAGCGGGAAATGCGATGGCAGATGTTCTTTTCGGAAAAGTAAACCCATCTGGAAAACTTCCAATGACGTTCCCAAGAAGCTTAGGGCAGGTTCCTATTTATTATAATGCTAAAAATACAGGCCGCCCACTAGATCAGAAGCTGACTGATAAATGCGAATACCAAAGATTCCGTTCCAATTATATGGATGAGTGCAATACCCCGTTGTATGCATTTGGATATGGATTAAGCTATACAAAATTCAATTATTCAGACATCAGTATTTCCAATACTAACCCTAAAGGAAGTCAAGAGATTCAAGCATCTGTTACCATAACCAATTCCGGAAATTATGATGGTGCAGAGGTTGCTCAGTTGTATATCAGAGATATGGTGGGAAGTATTACAAGACCTGTAAAAGAGTTAAAAGGTTTCCAGAAAGTATTTTTGAAAAAAGGAGAATCTAAAAAAGTAACCTTTACGATTACCCCGGAAACCCTGAAGTTTTACAATGGAGATTTAAAATATGACTGGGAATCAGGAGAGTTTGATATTATGATCGGAACCAGCTCCGATGAGGTGAAGCATGCAAAGATTATCTGGACAAAATAAGAAGTAGAAAAAGTTTTTCACAGCCATATGTTTTATGTTTTTCTGGCATGATTTTTATTAATACCGTGTCTGGTTATCATAATATAAACAATATGAAAAAAACAGTTGTATTGAGCGCAATGTTCCTTGGTACTTTAGTATTTGCACAACAAACACCGGTTTTGGGTGGTGATAAAGATGATCATGGATGTATCGGTTCAGCAGGATATACGTATTCACAGATCAAGAAAGACTGTGTAAGAACTTTTGAAGAAAAAATAAAGCTAAAAGAAGTTGCTACAAAAGGAGACTATATTGCCGCTGTTATTTTCAGCAAAGACAAGAAGAAAGCTGAAGTCTTTGTTAAAGATGCAGAAGGAGGGAGTGTAATTCTTACCAGAGCAGGAAAAGCGAAAGCGTGGAAAAATGAAGATTATGTATTGACTCCTTACAAAAAAAGCGGTTATCAGCTTAAAAAGGATAATGTTGTAATCTATCAATAAAGAAATTAAGTCACCCGGAAGGGTGGCTTTTTTTGTGTGCAGATGGCTTCCTGAATGAATGGACTTTATAAGTTGCTCAAAAAGAATGTTTTTGTAACTAAGAATGAATTTAATATCTTTATTTCCCAAAGACTTTTTACCAAACAGAAAACATTAATAATTTAAATATGAAAAAACCAATTTTATTTAGCATGATGTTCCTAGGCTCTTTAGTTTTTGCCCAACAAAAAACTCCGGCTTTGGGAGGTGACAGAGATGTTCACGGTTGTATCGGCTCTGCAGGGTATACCTATTCGCAAATCAGAAATAATTGTGTGCGGGTTTTTGAGCAGAAAATCAAATTAAAGGAAGTAGGCTCAGATAAAAGCTCTACTACCATGACGGCCGTTATTTTTAGTAAAGATATGAAACGGGCAGAAATCTTTATTCCGGATGGAAATGCAAAAAGTATTATCCTTGAAAAGGAAGGAAAAGCTAAAAGCTGGAAAAGCGGAAGCTATATTAAAGAAACTTATGTGCTGGTTCCCTACAAAAAGACGGGTTACCAAATTAAAAAAGATGATGTAGTAATTTATCAATAAGATCAAGTTTTTCAAAGTAAAAGTAAGTCACTCGAAAGGGTGGCTTTTTTTATGAATGTATGCAGTTTTAAACATTTTTTAGAAGCTTGATCCCGCTATCCACTCATACTCCTCACGCCAGAGCATTCCAGTGCTCAATCCCCCGGCTTTCTAACCTGTGTTGCGGGGTAACCGTTACTATCGGGGCTATTTTTATGAGTAATGAGTAATAAATAATGAGTAATGAATGATGAATGATGAATGATGAATGATGAATGATGAATGATGAATGATGAATGATGAATGATATTGTTGCTAAGGTTCAAAATCGACGTTATTTTATCAATAGAAGACTTTTTACATCATAACTTTTGTTTCTGAAACTCATTTTTTATCACCTGGAAAGATCTTTTCTCCTGCATTTTCATTAAGAGCTCTCCTAAGTTAAAAATAGTTTTAAAATAATACGACGTGCTCTGTCGTCGTGTTGTGGTAGCTTTGGATAAAATAGTATAAAATCATAAAAATGTAATGAAATTCCATAATTCATTACAAATATTTAGTGTTAAATCACATAGATATGATTTGTGCTAACGAAAAAAAGTTAAATTTGCGCGAATTTAAAAACCTAATCATTAAACTCAAAAACAACACGGGAATGAAAAAAATTTATCTCGGTGCATGTACTGTATGCACGGTTCTGGGTATGTCTGCTCAGGAAGTACTCTGGCAGAAAGACATCCAATCCACTACCCAAGATTTTCTAAGTCAGGTGACTACGACCATCGATCAGCAGTATCTTATTACAGGAAGCTCTATACAGAGCGACAAACTCCAACAAGGCAATAAACAGAACAACGGTTATGATTTCCATTTGATAAAATTGAATCAACAGGGAGAAGAAGCTTGGGAAAAGTATTTCTCAGGACAAAATCATGACTATTTATCTGCAACGGTAAGTACTCAGGATGGCGGATTCCTTTTAGCCGGAACTTCTTATTCAGGAAAAGGACTCGATAAGAAAGATGATTCCAAAAGTGGTTCCGATATCTGGCTCATCCGGATCAATGAATTCGGTGATGAATTATGGCAGAAAACATTGGGTACTTCTTCTGATGAGGAAGCTAAATCTGTTATTCAAACGACAGACTTAGGCTTTTTTGTCGCCGGAAATGTCCAGAACTCTTCCAAAGGCTATGGTTCTAAAGATGTCTGGATAACCAGACTCGACAAAGAGGGTAAAGAACTTTCTCAATTGATATTAGGCGGAAAAGGCTTAGACGAAGTCGAAAAAATGATTCCAACGAAAGACGGTGGAGCTTTATTAGGAATATATTCAAGAAGTTCCGAGGTTCGTGATATGGGTTCAGGAGCTAGAACCCGCGAAGAGAAGTCTTTAGGTGAACAATCTGTTAGTCCAACAGCCATTAGCCAAAAGCCAAAAGCCAGCAGCAACTTCGGCGAAGGCGACTACTGGATTGTCAAACTGGATAAAAATGGAAAAGTAGAATGGGAAAAGAACTTTGGAGGTAAGGGAGACGACCATATCAGAACTTTGGCTTTAATATCAAACGGTTATGTTATTGGTGGTGAATCCCGATCAGAACGATCAGGAAACAAAACAGTAGGTATTGAAGAAGGTACGGATCTATGGCTGATTGCATTGAATGAAAGAGGCGATGAGCAGTGGCAAAAATCCTACAATTTCAAAAACCGTGATATTCTGATGGGAATGAGTGTGATTCATTCTGCAGATGACAAGTCTTCAAAAGGAATTTTACTTGGAGGTTACACTCAAGCAGAAGGAAGAATACAAAAAGATGATGAGACCTTCTGGATGCTGTATTTAGATGGTAACGGAAATGAACAGTGGAGAAAACATATAACAGGAGAATCCCGACAAAAAGAGGAAAGACTTTCAGATTTAAAGCTGAACAGAGATGGTTCTATTGTGTTAGCCGGAACCAGTGCTAAAGAACTAGGGAAAGAAAACTGGAAAATCGTAAAACTGGGCGACAAGCAGGTGAGTGATCTGATTGCCAAATATGAAATGAAGATCTATCCGAACCCGGTATCCGATTATGCCTATGTAGAAATCGGCTTTGATTTCAAAGAAGCAGATATTATGCTGTATGATATGAGCGGAAGACAGCTTCAGAACTTCAAAACCAAAAACAGAGTGACCAAGATGAATACCCAGGCTTTGGTACAAGGCGCTTACTTAGTAACCATAAAAACAGATAATAACAAAACAGCGAATGCAAAGCTGATTAAGAAATAAAAAAACATTAATCATGAAAAAGAATATAACCAGTTTGTTTTTCTGCTTATCATTAGGCACAGCAGTAGCACAAACTACAGGAAGTAAACCATCAACACTTCCTAACATTATACCTCCTTCATCGGAGTCTTATAAATTAGGAGCCTTTGGAAATATCCCTGTCAGCCTGTTTACGGGAAATGCCAATGTAGATATTCCAATAACAAGCTTTCAAACCAAAAACATCAGTCTTCCTATTAAGCTCAATTACTATTCCAACGGAATAAAAGTAGATGATATGAACGGTTCTACAGGACTAGGTTGGAATCTTATTTCAGGCGGGGTTATTACAAGAGTTATCCGGGATGTCCCTGATGAAGAACATCTGACCAATGTAACAATTCCAACCAATATTGATGCCTTAGGCCCCTATCATCCTACTGTTATGCAATTCTTTCAGGATGCGGCCAATGATGATGTAGATACAGAACAGGACCTCTATATGGCAAGTTTTGGCGGAATGCAGATTAAATTTGTCTTTGACAGAAGAGGGATGCCTGTTGTTTATTCTCAAAAAGATGTTATTATTGAAGGGAGAAGCGGAGGCCCATCTTTTACGATTACAACAGATGACGGGATGAAATTTTATTTTACTGATCAGGAAATGACTTCCAACCGTACTGCCGGAGCTGGGCATTCTTTGATATCTATTTCTTCTACAGCCTGGTATCTTACAAAAATAGAAGATGTATCCACCGGTGAAATTGTATTTATTGAAAATACGGATGGCGGTTATACTACTACGATAAGCCAGTCTCAAACATTGTCTTATACTTCTCCTAATGGAGGGGCTATGTATTCTTCCTGCGGTAATGGGCCATTTATCATGTATCCTACTGTAAGCCCTCTTATCAGCCATAACCAGACTGTCAATGGAAAACAGATCAAAAGAATTTACAGCAATAATCCAGCTTATGGGGAAATTATTTTTGATTATCTGCAATCAGGAGGTAGCGATGATTATAAAAGGCTTCAAAAAATAACCAAAAAAGTAAATAACAGTACTATTAATAATGTTGCGTTAAATTATAGTTTGACAGGAAACAATAGGTTGTTTCTTTCCTCTATCGTAGACAATGTCTTAAATACTACTTATGGATTTGAATACAATCAGCCTGATAAATTCCCTCCAAGACTTGCCTTTAGCAGAGATAGCTGGGGATATTATAATGAGGTCAATAGTAATACGAATCTGGTTCCACGGATTGAAAAAGTATCTGCATGGAGCTCCTATACAGGAGCAGGAACAGGTGTAGTACCTGAGAAAACAGCTATCGGGATCTTAAAAAAGATTATTTATCCCACCAAAGGATCTACAGAATTCTTCTATGAAAATCATACGAGAATAGATAAAAACGTGCTGCTAGCTCCGGCTGAAACAAGGGGTGTTCAAATAAAGGCTACTACTGATGAAGATGCCACAAATGTAATAAGTACAGTGACATTTACACCTATTAAAACTGAGGAGATTCGGTTGGGAGGCGGGGCTTCATTTAACGTTCCAGGTTGTGATGCTTCTGCTGAAGTTCCTAATAAGCATAGAGCAGTAGCTACTTTGACTAAAGCAAATGGCCAGGCGGTAGAGTTGTATTCCAAAAATTCATCAGGAATCCTCAACAGTATAGGAACTTCGGCTCCCTTTCCTGCCACGGCTGGAAGCTTTTATGCCCTTGTTAACAAAGATGAACCACTGACGCTTAAATTGCGGACTATATTTTTCTGTGTACGTTCCACCGTTGCTGCTACCTATTCCTACAAAGATGCTGTGTATGGTGATAAGGAAGTACCTATCGGTGGATTACGAATAGCCAAGATTGTAGATACAACAGAAAATGGGGTGGCAACTACCAGGAAGTTTCTTTACCGGGATTTGAATGAAGAGACAACTCAGGCTGTTGTTTTGAGAACTCCCGAATTTCAAGAACAGCTGGATTTTTATAAAACCTGTTATGTCAATAATCCGCATACTGGTGGTAGTGTTCCTGTTGGAGTGGAAAAATTCCCCTATTACACAATAACTTCCACTAACATCAATCAGCTTTATGCTACCCATCCGAATGTATTTTACAAAACAGTTCAGGAGATTACAGAAGGGAAGTCCAATATTATTCATAGCTATTCTGCTGCTTCGGATGATTTCGGAAAAGTACTATTAGGAAATAATATCAGGAACTCAGTGTGGTCAAACTTTGGGTGGAAAAATGGAAGGGAGCTTTCAACAAGATATTTGGATGGCAATAATAAACTGGTACGAACTGTCGAAATGAACTATGAAGAAGATCAAAACAGGAAATATCAGGTAGATGGTTTTTCTATCAGAAAGAACTATGAAAACCCTAACCCTAAGAATGTTACCTATACCTGTACTGGGCAGGATATTACAACGACCATTCCATTTACCATGTGCTCAACCAATCATTCGCATTATTATATTACTACTGACGCGTATAAGAACTGCCATGCTATTGGTGCCAATAATGTGACCACGGAATATAAGGGCAGATGTTTTGGGCTTCAGGAAGGACAAGTAGTAACATTTGATGAGCAGTTGGATAACCTTGATATTGTACAATATAAAAATATCTCCCATTTTGAATATTTAAAATCTCAGAAAACTACAGATTATATTGATGGGACTGCCATGAAGACAGAAACCGAATATTTCTATAACAACCCCAAACATAGTCAGTTAACAGGGAAAAAAACGATTTTTCCAGACCTGTCTTCTACAGAAGTCAATTATGATTATGCCCATGAGAAAAACAACCCGTTATTAATCAGTAAAAATATGGTGGGTATTCCTTTGGAAACCAGGGAGCAGCAAACCAATGAAAACATTACCAAATTAACTTCCCGCGAAGAAACTATCTACCCTAATGCCCTGCCTGATGCAGTAACAGGAAATCTGGCACTTCCATTATCGGAATATTCTTTTGATAAGCTGAACCCTTCTCAATCCTACAAAGATGTAAGTTTTGACAAGTATGACGAAAATGGGAATATTGTGAAGTACACCACCAATGATGGGACTCCTGTCACTATAGTCTGGGGTTACAAAAAGACAAAGCCCATTGCTAAGATTGTAGGGGTAATATATAATTCATTAGATAATGAGATTGCAGATATTGTAGCCAAGTCAGATGAGGATGCTGCTGATCCTACAAAAGAGGGCGCCCTGCTTTTGGCTTTAGATAATTTTCATCAATTAGGATTGGTTGTAACTACATATACCTATGATCCATTGATTGGAGTAACTACGATAACACCACCTTCAGGGATCAGGGAACAGTATCTTTATGATACAGCTAACCGTTTAAAAGAAATTCAGGTCAGGGAACGGGATAATACAGGTAATTATGTTGTTAAGACCATTAAAGAATTAAAGTATAACTATAAACAGTAAACACATTATGAAAAAAATACAATTACTAGGTGTGCTGTTTACAGTTTCAGCGGCCTATGCTCAAAGTACATCCGAAAATTATATACTGTCCAAAACCTGCCTGAGTGGTGATTGCATAAAAAAAACAGAAACCGTTACCTATTTTGATGGGTTGGGGAGAGCGAAACAGATTATAGAAGTAAAAGCGACAGCTACAGGCAAAGATTTGGTGACTCCAATTACCTACGATGCTTATGGAAGACAAACAAAGGATATTCTTCCGGTACCTGCCAATTCTCTCAATGCTGCCATTCATACTGGGATTATTAATGAAAATACCGCTAATTCTTACTATGGTGTTGCTAATGCGTATGCCGAAAAAGAGATTGAAAACTCTCCTTTGGACAAAGTACTGCAGCAGGCCCATCCTGGGGATGCTTGGAAAATGGGGGGAGGCCACACTGCTCAATATAAATACCAGGTCAATGGATCAGGGGAAATAAAGAAATTTACAACCAATACTGCTACAAACACTGTAGGAACAATTAGTAATACAGTGTCATCAATTCCTACAGTAGGTTTTTACAATCCCGGAGTTTTATACAAAAACACCGTGACGGATGAAGATGGAACTCCTGTGATCCAGTTTACCAATGGCCGCGGGCAGGTGTTGTTGATACGACGTACAGACGGTACACAGAATGTTGATACCTATTATGTCTACAACGAGTATGGACAACAGGTATTTGTTATTCCGCCTAAAGCAGTACAGCAAATTGAACAGAACAATAATACGGTGACACAGAATATTTTAGAAACGCTTTGTTATCAGTACCGTTACGATGGAAAAGGGCGGCAGGTAGAAAAGAGGTTACCAGGAAGAGGGGATTGGGAATCTGTGGTTTATGATGGTGCTGACCGTCCTATACTTTCACAGGATGTCAATCTGAAAAATAAAGGACAATGGCTGCTTTCTAAATATGATCGTTTAAACAGGATTGTTTATACCGGAATACTTTCTGGTGGAAGCAGAATAGACATGCAAAGCCAGATTGGAGATCAGATAATCAACGAAGAAACTATAGTAGGTGGATTTACTAAAAATGGCCAATTGGTATACTATACCAATAATTTTCTTCAAAATTTCAGTACAATTCTGACGGTTAATTATTACGATTTTTATCCCCGGGATCAGAAAGAACCAATTCCTTCCAAGATTCTTGACCAATTTGTGATTACATCTTCAAAGTCTTTAAATGGAGGAATAAATACATTGACTTTGCCCA